>JAZRIE010000060.1:0-2359 GCA_045645105.1 Eubacteriales bacterium
AAAATGATCTGCGAGTATCTGTCGGGCATCAGCCGCCACAAGATCTGTGCCACAAGGGTCAACATTCTCAACTCCCCCACCTCGCCCTACTTTATTGTAATAGAAACGAAGCCTTGATTATGAAGAAAAGATTTTTGCTTGTCATTCTTCTTTTGATCCTGCTCCTTTTGGAGGGGTGTATTCAGCCCGATCCGAGCCACCCGCTCGGTTCGATTACAGAGGGCAGCGAAACGCTCCCCCCTTACGAGCCTCCCTCGGAGCATCATTACACGAATGCCGTCTACGTATATCAAACCGACGTGGATGAATCCTGCTTGACCACGGAGTTGAATATGACCTATCTCAAGCTTGCCAACAAAATACACGTGCTGGGTGCCGATTTTGCTCCCAAAAAACTTTTAAGACTTGACGCATCGATCGTGATCGCGTGGCAGGAAAAGATCAACGGGCTTTATCTTGAGGAGCGAGCCGCGCGCGCCCTATGCGAAATGATTGACGAAATGAAGCACGCGGGCATAACCGACATCTGGGTCACCAGCGCGTACCGCGATTACGCATACCAAAAGAGAGTTTTTAATGAAAACGTCAAAAAGGAGCTTGCCATCACCGAACATGCTTACGTGGTCCTCGGTGAGGAATATATACAGAGCACCTATACCGACAAGGAGTTGAACCAGCTTTCTCTTGATGATGCCAGAAAGGTTGCGCTTTCCTACTCTGCCGCACCGGGCACCAGCGAGCATCAGACAGGGCTTTGCGTAGACCTGACCAAGGTTGAAAAGCTGAATGGGGATCTTCTCGTTGAATTTGAGGAGACCGACGCCTTTCAATGGCTTTCGCAAAACGCCTACAAATTCGGATTTATTCTGCGCTATCCAAAAGGAAAGGAAGCCATCACAGGCTATACCTACGAACCGTGGCATTACCGCTTTGTTGGCAGAGAGGCAGCCACCGACATTCATTACTCAAACCAGACCCTTGAGGAATATCTCGGCGCGGTTCAGATCCAAAATTAAAGCACACCAAAAAGCCGCACGTATGGTTCTAAATCCATGCGTGCAGCTTTTTCGTTTTTCAAAATCACCTTACAAACGTCCACTTATTGTGTGACGCCAAGGGAGATACGATTCACAGAATTCTCTTCAAGCTCCGCAAGATAACTTTCGGGCCGATGCGCGTCTATCGCCGAATATTTACCGTCACGTCCGATCAGAACCTCGACGCCGACGTGACAAAAGCCGGTTAGCCGTGGCGGCAGATGTGTGACCACATCTCCTTGATTTTGAATATTGAAAAAACGCTCCCATCTTACCGCGATCTCGGGTGGGACACAGTCGTACAGCACACGAGGACAGCCATATGCGAATCCGCAAAGTCGGTCGCGCAGATCGGGACGATGATACCATGCGTATTCATGGCAAAGCACCGCCAACGCCGCGCCGTGGCTATAACCCACAATACAGAGTCTTTTGACGGTGGGATCAAGGATCTCGCCTTCAAGATAGGGCTTGACGCTTTTCCAAACCTTTAAAAAGCCCGCATGACATTGCCAGACGGGTTGCATATCGCGGTAGGGTACGGCGACGAAATCGAGATTGTTAAGCCAATCGGTAACGCCGTGGCTATGCTCAAACCAGATATAGAGCGCATCACCCACGCGGTCGGTGGCAAAGCTTCCGCCGTTTTCCACGTTGCGGTATTCATGGTTCAAGCAGGCACGGAACAAAGATAACATGATATTGGGTGCAGGCATGAAAAAATCCCCCTTTTTTCACAGCATATGCGAAAAATGGGGGATTGTGCGCGTCATTTACCAAAGCTTTTGAAACACTTCTAATATTCTAAAGCGCACCTTATACACGGGCTTGTCCGACTCGGTAATGATCTTGTACTGCGACGGTGTCAGCCCCACCGCAACGAACTCCTCCTCGGCGGTATCGGAGGATGCCGTCGCGCTCCCAAGACACAGAGGTGGGAACAAACAACACCACCAATTCTTCCCTTCCGCGTCTCCGATGAGGACGCGCAATGACAGATACTCTCCCGCGGGGAAGCAAAAGCTATCGTAATCCCGCGCGGGGTAGTCCTCAAGATCCAAGGTGATCGACACCGCGTATTCGTAGCCCTCGGCGGCGATCACTCGCTCAGCGGCACTCAACAATTCTTTTTCGTGCGCCAGCAACAGCGCGCGTGCTTCGTCCTGTGATCCGCATTCCGAAAGCAACGGCGACGTTACCTCCAATATCGCGTCACGCACCTTCATCTTGAGTGCTTGATCCTCCTCCGTGTCCGAGTTGGCAAGCACGTGCAGACGCACGACAGTGTCGTAGATCTCCTCCTCGCCGTGAACCGGAAACAG
>JAZRIE010000061.1:0-4642 GCA_045645105.1 Eubacteriales bacterium
TCTGACGGAACTTGGGAAGCACCGACAGAATGACGTAAGGCAGGTTAAAGGTGGTGTGCGCCAGAAGCATGGTCCACATGCCGAGCGTGTCGGAAAGACCGACGATCGCGCCCACGCCCACGAACAGAAGCATCATGGATACGCCCGTTACGATATCGGGGTTCATCATGGGAATATTGGAAACGCTCTCCATCATGCGCTGATAGCGGCGGCTCTTGGCGCGTGCGATGCTAAAGGACGCAAGCGTACCGATCAGCGTAGCGAGAAGCGAGGACGCCACCGCCAGAAAGAGTGAATTTTTGAGTGCGCTCAGGGCTTCCTTGTCGCGGAACAGCTCTCGGTACCAATAAAGCGAAAAGCCCGAAAAGCTGCTCAGGCTTCCCGATTGGTTGAACGAAAACAGAATGACCACCAAAATCGGCGCGTAGAGGATCAAAAAGATCAGACCGATATAAAATCTTGACAAAAATTTCATACGATAATATCCTCCTCACTGTCCGAAAACTTGTTCATGACCGCAAGCGAGATCAGAATGAGGATCATCATGACGAGCGAGATCGCCGCTCCCGTATGGTAGGTCACGGCATTCTTGAACTGCCGCTCGATGGTGTCACCGATCAGGTCGAACGAGCCTCCGCCGAGCTTTTGCGAGATGTAGAAGGTACTGATCGACGGCACGAATACCATGGTAACGCCCGAGATCACACCCGGCATGCTCAGAGGCAGGATCACGCGGAACAGCGTCTGGAAGTTGTTACAGCCAAGGTCAGCCGCCGCCTCCGTGTATCGCTTGTCAAGCTTTGTCATGGTGGTGTAGATTGGAAGCACCATATAGGGCAAAAAGTCGTAGATCATACCCAGAATGACCGCCGCGTCGGTTCCGATAAAGGTCAGCTTCTCAAAGCCGAGGCGCGTGAGAAAGGTGCTGACGATACCGCCGTTATCCAGCAGTGCCATCAGCGAATAAGTACGAATGAGCAGGCTGATCCACATGGGAAGCATCAGCATGGTCATCATAATCCCTCTCGACCTCTCTGACATCCGCGCCATGCAGTACGCCAAGGGGTACCCGATCAGGAAGCAGACCGTGGTAGCGATCAGCGAAAAGCCGAGCGACATCACAAAGGTGTGAGAATAAGACGACAGCGACAGGATATTTTCAAGTGTAAAGGCACCGTCGCGGTCGGTAAACGCGAAGTAAACGACGAACAGAAGCGGCGCGATAATAAAGATCGCACTCCACAAAAGGTGCGGCGCGCCCGCGATCCGTTGAAATACCGAGGTCTTTTTCATTCTTCTTCGATTTCCTCCGTCACGTCAGAGAGTTTGTCCAGCTCGTCGCTGAAAGAGGAATAGTCGCCAAACATACCCGAAAATTCGGATTTCTTCATGATATGGATCGCGTCGGGATCGATCGAAAGTCCGATCGTCTCGCCCTCGCCAACGTAATCGGTGGTCTGTATCATCCACTTAAAGCCCGCTACGTCCACGATGATCTCGTAATGCACACCACGGAAGGTCACGGTGGTCACAAGTCCCTTGAGCATTCCCTTCTCGGGCGAGACCACGTCTACGTCCTCGGGGCGAATGACCACGTCCACGGGCTCGTTCGGTGCAAAGCCGCCGTCCACGCAATCAAACACGTGTCCCGCGAACTTGGCGCGCTTGTCGGCAAGCATCACGCCGTCGACGATGTTCGATTCCCCGATAAAATCGGCAACGAAGGCATTGATGGGCTCATTGTAAATGTCGGTGGGCGAGCCGATCTGCTGAATATGACCGTTCTCCATGACCACCACGGTATCCGACATCGAGAGTGCCTCCTCCTGATCGTGGGTAACGTAGATAAAGGTGATGCCGGTTTGATGCTGGATATTCTTCAATTCGTTCTGCATATCCTTGCGGAGCTTGAGGTCAAGCGCCGAGAGGGGCTCGTCCAACAGAAGCACCTTGGGCTGATTGACGAGTGCGCGCGCGATCGCCACACGCTGCTGCTGTCCGCCCGAGAGCGTGCTGACGCGGCGACGCTCAAAGCCCCGCAGGTTGACCATGGCAAGCATCTCCTTGACCTTGGTCTTGATCTCGGCGTCGGGACACTTGCGCAGACGCAATCCAAACGCAATATTATCAAACACGTTCAAGTGCGGGAACAGCGCGTAACGCTGAAACACGGTGTTGACCTGACGCTCGTAAGGCGGCAGATCGTTGATCCGCTTGCCGTCGAAATACACGTCACCCGTATCGGGCGTCTCAAAGCCGCCAATGATACGGAGTGTGGTAGTCTTTCCACAGCCCGAAGGACCGAGGAGCGTAATAAACTCCTTGTCGTGGATCTCCAGACTCATATTGTCCAAAACAGTCTCTCCGTCAAACGACTTGGAAACCCCCTTGAGTTGAATCAAAACATCCTTGTTCATTCCGCAAAATTACTCCTTTTTGATGGGAACACAAAATTACAGCATATATTGTAACAGATACGAGACGAAATTGCAATAGGTTTCCGAAAATTTTTTCAAAATTCGTCATTATTTATAACCAATCGCTCTCATTCGGCACAAATTGGCTTTATCCCACAAAAAAATCGCATTTTCTCGCTTTTCCTCTGCTTTTCTCGCAAATCCTCAAAATTCGTCGCCGTCAAAGAAGCGAAAAAGGAGGCTTAGCGAAAAGCAAAAAAGTGAAAGTCCGTCGCCGACGCGGAGCAAAAAATAGACCGCGGTCGCCCACAGAAGGAATAAAAACAAAAAGGAGCACACGGTCATGACTCTTTGCGTGACGCGCGGACCTATGACCGACGACAAAAAGCACTCAAGCATCCTACCGCCGTCAAAGCTGCGGATCGGCAACAGATTTAAAATCCCCAGCACCAACGACGCGCAGGAAAAAAGGCGCGCCGACGCCCAAACGCCCCACAGAGGTGCCGCCACCGCCGAGAGAACGAGACTGACGAGGGGCCCCGCCGCGCACAGAAGCCATTCCTCCGAGTAGGAGAGCAGTCGCTCACCCACGTCGATCCGCATCCCCAAAAAGCCGAGCCGCATCGACTCGGCGCGAATTCCAAGCAGCCTCGCCGCAAAAAGATGTCCCACCTCGTGAAGCAACGCCGCCAGCACGGTAATGAGACCGATCCCCGTGCGGTCGGTCAAAATCATCAAGCCCAACACGATCGGCACGGTGGCAGAAACGCGGATCCGCATGCCACTTTTTTTCATGTTTTCCCTCCAAAAGTGATCTTCCCTTTACGATATGCGAAAAAAAAACGGCTTATGTGGGTACGGTCGTTGAAATAAAAAAGAAAAAGCTTTTTCTTTCAAAATGTAATTGACTTTTTGAACAATATATGATAAAATAAAGGTAGATAATGAAATTCTATGATATTACGTGGAGGATTTACTATGGGATTATTCAAGAAAAAAGAGAAAAAAGAGAATAAAGTCGAGTCCGAGCAGTCGGCATTGAAGCCGACGGGTCCTTCGGTGCGCAACGTAAAGGCTGCCGCCCCCGCGCCCAAGTCAACGCCTGCCGCAGAAACCAAAACGACGGTCGCAAAGCCCGCCGCGCCCAAAGCGACTGCCGCAAAAGCCGTTGCCAAGACCGAGACCACGAAGGCAGCTCCCGCAAAGACTCCGTCGGTCGCCAAAAAGACTGCCCCCGCAAAGGCTCCGTCGGTCGCCAAAAAGGCTGCTGCAAAGTCGGCTCCCGTAAAGACCGCGCCTGCCGCTAAGCCCTTTTATATGCAGACCACCGAGGAGGATATCCGCATTGCCTTTGATCAGGCGATCGCCGAGGCTGATGCCGAAATTCTGAGAAACCCCGGCAAGGCGATCGGTAAGTACGAGTTTGACCTTGAAGTGGACGGCTTCCACTTTTATCTCGTCGCCAACAACGGGCAGGTGCTGTTCGATAGCCCCAGCTTTACCACTCTGCTCGGCGCGCTGGGTGGCGTCAAGACCTTTAAAAAGACGGTCGCCGAGGGCAAATTCGACATTCGCAGTGACAAATACGACCGCTACCGCTTTATTCTCGCGCGCAAATACTACGGCGAGAACTACGACACGCGCGACCGTTGCGCAAAATGTGTGGAATCGGTCAAGAATTTCGCATCCAACGCAAGGATCCTGCGCTACGTTCCCGACCGTCAGTCGGTAGAAGCTTACGAAATGGCGAGAACCTGCAAGCGCACGCCCGACGATATCGACTGGAAGGCAGTGGAGAGAGCCGAGGCGCAAGCACCCAAGATGGGCAAATTTGAGATCTATCAGGAGGACGACAAGCAGTACTGCTTCTATCTGATCGCAAACAACGGTCAGGTGCTGTATTCCAGCCGCTACTATGCGAGCGAGACCGCTTGCCGCGGCGGCATCGACTCCTTTAAGCGCGCCGCATACGTCGGAAACTTCTTCGTTGACCGCGACAAATTCGGCAACTACCGTTACGTACTCAAGAACATTGGTTCAGCGCCCGCGTTCATCGGCGAATCCTACGACAACAAGCCGCAGTGCGAAAAGATCATTGAGTCGGTCAAGAAATTTATCGTTTCGGCATCGGTTGAGTTGGTTTGATTACATACAATATATAATGATGCGCGGAGCCCCCCTTTTTGAAAAAAGGGGGGCTCCTCAGACTGTAGACAAAAGAAGCA
>JAZRIE010000062.1:0-2684 GCA_045645105.1 Eubacteriales bacterium
TTAGCTTGAATTTTATTATTTGCAAAGGGGCGGGTTCCTCGCTTCGCTCGGATAAATAAACTGGGCAAAGCTAAAGCTTTTTGGAACCACCAGCACTGCTGGTGGTTTTCAGGATACAATCAAAACAACCACCCATTCAACCGAACGGGTGGTTATTTTAATAAGTGCAAGATTTACTTTTGCTCCACCTTTTGCTGTGCCAGCAACCGCTCGGCCGCTTCCACGAGCTGCTCGAGGTAAGAAGATGAAACGTAGAATCTGCCTGCGGCGTTTTCGGGATTGGAAATGGGATCGCCGTTCTCATCGTATTCCGTGATCACCTCAACGGTGAGCAGAGATTTGCGCTCCGAGTAACGGTACAATCGGATCACAACGTCCATGCCGTTGCTCTCGGTCCAATATTTCTGATCGCTCGCCTTGTCTCCCGTTCCATCGGGGGCGGTATGCAGGTTCATCGCATACGCCATGTCGTCCAGACGGTAGGTGAGCACGGCTTGGCAAACGTCGTCACCACGCTTGATATATTCCTCCATGCTCACACCAATATTCTTCTGGAACTCCTCGGGATCGGCATCGCCCTCGATGGAGAACCACAAAAGCTGGCTGTAAAGCTTACGGAAGTTATCCACGCCCGTAATCTTTTCGGTTTTTTCCTTGCCGCTATCGGTAATATAGGTGTTGACGATGGTGTAATCCAAGAGGTGCGGGTCCGCGCTACCGCCGTTAAACTGCTCACAGTACAGCAGCAGATTGCTCGATCCGAGCGCGATCTCGTAAACCTTTCCGCCCGCATCCCGCAAGATAACGTTAGTTGCCGTGCTGATGGGCGCCGTCCGCGTCCAAACGTACTTTTCAGCACCGTTTTCATCGATCGTCTTGGTCTCCTGCCAATACGCGAGACGGTAATAATCCTGATAATTCTTGCTGTCGGTTCCCTTATAGGTTCCAAGCACACTGTATTCCTCACCGTTTGCGTCGCGGAAGATCAACGCGTATGCCTTACCCAGCTTCAGCGTGCCGTCCTGACGGTAGGTCAGCGAGTAATCAACGGTCTCCTCCGTGTCACCGCTCCCCTTACGCGTGATGCTCAGTGTACGGTTTCCGTCTCTATCGATCGTGATCAGGTACTTGTAAAACTCCTCATACGTAGTCTTATTTTCGACCGCATCTACGATCTTGATCAGATACTCGCCGCGGGAGAGGTCAAACGCCTTGACGTTGTGCTTCACACCCGACTCATCGGTATAGATCACCGTTCCGTCGGCATTCTTGCTGATGCTTCCCTTGGAGAGGTCGATCTGCGACATCTTTCCCTCGGTCTTCTCGTAGAACATATACGAGGGAGAATTGTCCATCGTAAAGTGGAACAGCTTTTCGCCCACCTCGATCTTCAGCTTTGAAATGTGCGCGATGTTGTGCTGGAAGAAATACTGATCGTACCAATCGCTCTCCTCCCACTCAAGGAAGGACAGATAATACTGATCCACCTCCACGATCATATCGTAAAGCGTGGAAGCGATATAATAGGTCCCGTTCTCGGTCTTCTCACTGATAAGCAGCGTGTTGTCCACATATCCCGTGATCGAATTCTTCTCATCCATCACAGGAGATGCGAAGGTCAGATAATAGACGTCGCCGTCGAGTCCATATTCCTTGAGCGAGTCCTTGGTGATACCGATCTTCTTACATCCGATATACTGCATCTCGTAGAACAGACTCATCACCGTTGATGCGTTATCGTCGTTGATCTCGTAACCGTCCATCAGCTCAATTCCGCACAGATAGGGTCTTGAGGTATAGATCGTATTGGTGCGGTTTTCCAGATCAAGATAAGAGAATGCAACGATCGGCTCTATATCAACGTCCTCGAGATCCTCCTTGCTGCTCTGCATGATCTCCTCTACGTTGATCTTGCCCAATGCGAAGTTTCGGATCATCGAATAGGTGGAAACCGTCATAGGGTAAACCACCGCGGGGGTCACAAGCGCCTCTACGGGCTGAAGGACCGTATTCCTGATCTCGGGATTGATGATATAGACCGCGTCGCGTCCCACGAGCTGTGCGTAATAGCCACCGCCCGAGAGGATCGCGTCACCGACCTTGACCGTATACTTGGTATTCTCATCTGCAGTACAGGTACCGTCGTTGGCATAGATCGCCTTAGTAACAGTATAAGTCGCGGGAGAATAGACGAGGTTGCCTTCGGCGTCGTACTCGTCGGCAAGACCGTAGGCGGAATAGTCTACGCTACCGTCAGGAAGTCTGGGGGCAACGTAATCGGGGGAAAGATTGAGCTTTTGCATGGTCAGCGTGTATCCACAGCTGACGCAAAGGCTTGCAAAGAGCGTTTGATCGTAGGTGATCAGAGTTTCCTCCGTCCCTTCAATATGCACGCTCCCCTTGGCATCCCGGTAGAAGCGGTAGGTGCCGTGCTCGTTCTTGACCTCGATCGAATAGGTGTTCTTCTGCGTGATCTGCGGGAACATCATAATACGGTCACTAAAGCCCAAAAGCTCGCCCCCTGCCGAGTCGTAGTCCACCACGGCATAAAGCTCCCACTCTCCGCTCTCGGCATCGATCGAATACTGATTTCCGCTGGCGGCAATAAAATAGCCGTCCTCGTTTTTCTCCATGGCGTTTCCGTTCTTATCGTAAAGACCGTACACGTCGTCTTTCTTTTTAAT
>JAZRIE010000063.1:0-2192 GCA_045645105.1 Eubacteriales bacterium
GCTGCACGTCACGGGAATTCCGATCGGAAGCAGCTTTTACGAGCGTGAGGAGAAGCGAGAGGCAAGACGTGCGCTGGGACTTCCCGAGGACGGTAAGATCGCGGTTTTGTCCTGCGGCAGCATGGGCTGCGGACGGCTTGAAAGATCGGCAAGATTTCTGATGCGTCATATGCCGAGTCAGTCCACGCTCGTGGTGCTTTGCGGAAGCAACGAGAAGACCTACCGCGAGCTGGAGCCCTATGCCACGGAACGCTTCCGCGTGCTGGGCTTTACCGATAAAATGCCAAGCTATATGTCGGCGGCGGACGTTTACATTACCAAACCGGGAGGGCTGTCCACAAGCGAGGCAATTGCCAAACGCGTGCCGATGATCTTTATCAATGCCGTTCCGGGCGTGGAGACGCGGAATTTCGACTTTTTGGTAGAGCAGGGCGTGGCAATGGGAGCCAAAAATTGGTTTCATGTGGTCGGACACGTGCAAAGAGCGTTGCGCGAGGCGGATTCCACGAGAGAGCAGATCGAGGCAATGGAGGTCTTTACCAATAAAAACGCGGCGGAGCTGATCTGTCGTCACGTTGTGGATTTCGTAAACGACCGATAAAAATTGAGAATATAATAATATTTTTGAAAAAATATCAAAAAATATCAAAAAGCTCTTGACAAACCGAGTTTTACATGGTATAATAGTTTGCCGCTTGAAAATGGCTTTTTTAAGTATGTCCAAATCGGACGTCGCCATAGAGTTCAGCGAGTCTATAAGAAAGAGAGGTGCTTTTCGTGTTTGCAGTAATCGAAACCGGCGGAAAGCAGTACAAGGTAGTCGAGCAGGACATTATCTTTGTTGAAAAGCTCGACGCAAATGAAGGAGACGAGATCGTTTTCGACAGCGTTTTGGCACTGTCCGACGACAACGGCTTCAAGGCAGGCGTTCCCACCGTGGAAGGTGCTAAGGTGACGGCAAAGGTTCTGAAGAATGGTAAGAACAAGAAGATCTACGTCATGAAGTACAAGTCCAAGAAGAACGAGAAGAAGAAGATCGGTCACAGACAGCCTTACACCAAGGTTCAGATCGTGAAGATCGAGGGCTGATTCAAGCGAATCGGTTAGGACATGACGAAGATCGTGTTTTTCAGAAGCGGTGGAGTATTCTACGGCTTTGAGGAGCAGGGACACGCAGGCTTTGGCGAAGCGGGAGACGATATTTTATGCGCCGCCATTTCGTCGATGACGATGTTTCTGATCAATACCATTGAGGTTGCGTATGCGTCAAGCGTCGATTACGACATTGACGAGGGAGCCACCCGCATCACGGTGCGAGCCAAAGCGGCTCTGCCCGAATTTGAGGCGGACGACTACAAGAGATACGCGGTGTCGGGTATTATGATGGGATATTATCTACAGCTGGGTGACATGCTCGAGGAGTATGGGGATTATCTTGACGTATCCGTGATGGATAAGCCCTACGAGGATTGATCTCACCGTACCACATCCAAAAATTTTTAGGAGGAAAAGAATGATGTTGAGACTCAGTTTACAGTTCTTTGCTCATAAGAAGGGTGTCGGTTCCACGAAGAACGGCCGCGACAGTGAGTCCAAGCGCCTTGGCGTAAAGAAGGCTGACGGTCAGGCAGTGGTTGCCGGCAACATCATCATCAGACAGAGAGGAACCGCAGTTTGCGCAGGCGAGAACGTTGGCGTAGGCAAGGACCACACTCTTTATGCTCTGATCGATGGAAAAGTAAAGTTTGAGCATAAGACCAGATCTCAGAAGAAGGTTAGCGTTTACGCTGACTAATCTGATCTGACAAGATAGAACCCCGAACGGGAAAACCGTTCGGGGTTCTGCTTTTGCATGTTATCTATCGACAAAAAAGGACAGAGAATACGGTTACATTCTCTATCCTTTTTCTATTTGTTTTGTACGCTTATCTTTACCCATAGCAATATTTTCGTCACTTTTTGAACCAAATTCGGGAAAACAAAGCAAATAATAATCGCACTCGTCGCAACAACATTCAAAGCCTTGCTCTCCGTTGCCAAGACAAAGGGTAGGCTTTCCGGGCAAAAGCCCTACGCCGGTAATATCGACCACCCTTTTTGAAATGTTTTTTCTCATATATCCCCCTATCCGCATATAAAAAAGGTGCGCAACCGAAGCCACGCACCAAAAAACGCAAACTCCGATAGTCGCC
>JAZRIE010000064.1:0-4643 GCA_045645105.1 Eubacteriales bacterium
CCTCACGCTTGCAAATGCCGTGTCTGTTTTGGGCGGAAAGACCTCAAACGACAAGGAAAGTGTTTCCCGCCTTAAAAGATTGATCAATTTCATCGTCTTTCACCTGCTTCCGCTTTATGTTTCCTATATTTTATCATAATATTTAGGAAATGTAAAGGGTTTTTTCTATATATATGTAATTTATGTAGGTTATTTTGCAAAAAAATCAACGTAAAGAAGCCGCCGTGTGACTGCGGCGGCTTCTCTGTGTTTATTCTGTTTCCGTTGGAGAAATGGGCGGGATACCCTCTATGAGCATTTGGTAGCAGAGGTCGTCGTTGATGTCGATGCGCACGCCCTCGATGTGCAAAAATCGCTTCTCTACGGCGTTGGTATAAGAAGAAAGCGGGCGGTCGAGTGCGTCGTTGGATTGCGCGGAAACGAGGATCTCGTCGCCGTCAAAGCCCGTGATCATGACGGTGTGATACCAATCTCCGTTTGCGTTTGCGTATTGGATCACGTCGCCAAGCACTGCCCTCTCTCGCTCCACCTCGGTGGCAAACGGTCCTGTACCGCCGTTTTGCGTGGCAAACGCGGGCGCTCCCGTCATAAAGTCGTAAAAAAAATCCACGCCGCTCCATGCGGGGGCGCGGTCGTCAATCGAGATGTAGTACCACCCAAAATCCGGCGTATAATTCATGGTACAGCTTCCTGCCAAAACTGCCTGCGAGACAAAGTTGGTACAGTTGCCGCCCCTCCCTGTGAAATCGGTAAACAAGGGGTTGCGGTCAAGCGCCCACCGTCGCGCGTACGCCACCGCCCGCTCGCGGTTGTAAGGTTTTGTGATCAACATATAAGGTCTCCTCCTCTCATTTTTCAATACAGTATATGCGGGGGAAGCGTAAAACGCAACAAAAAAGTCGAAGTTTTTAAATCCTTCGACTTTTCGTTCTTCATTGCAGATAGGCAGTGCCGGCGGAAAACCAAGCCCAAAGAATCATGATACAAAGCAATGCGGCAAGGGCGATCACCCGTATGATAACGTCCCGTTTTTCGGCACTGTAATCCTTACTCAATAGTGACAATAAAAACGCGTGTCCTTCTTTTTTGACCGACCGAAGCGCTTTGCGGTCACTTCTTTGGTTGCAATCAATGATCCAAATCCAAAATTTAAGGATTAGAAATGCAATCAGCGCAAAGAAGGCAACGATACCAACAGCGCCTAGGATCAAAACCAATAATACCATTATTAGCTCTCCTGTCTACTTACTTGATGTACGTATCGTATAGGATCTTCGCGTCGTTCATCACGTTGTATGCCTTCGAGGTTTCACCGGTGACCAAAACGTAGATTTTTCCGTCCTTGACGGCGTAGCTGACCAATGAGTAGGTGTAAACGGTTTTCTCGCCAAGCGATCCCGTCTTGCCGCCGCCAAAGGTTGCGCTCGACAGAGCGAATTCCTTTTTATATTCTTCCTCGTAAGCCTTGATGCGGCTGCTACTTTTCGGATTTGCGTTAAACAATGTGCTGTAAAAATGATACGTCCAGCGCGCGTAGGTCACACCGTCATCCTCCAACCGCCATACATAATAATCATAGGACTTGGCGGAAAGAATATCCTTGATCAGCGGGCACTGCAAAGCATACGACATAATCGCCGCCATATCCGACGCAGTACTGTAATTGTTTTCACCCTCGTGTCCTGCGACATTATCAAAATGGGTGTTCTCAAGCCCCATGTCCTTGACCTTTTGATTCATTTGCTCAACGAACAACCGCTCGGACTCCTCAACCGTTGCGGCGGGACAAAGCGATGCAACTGTCATCACCGTACAGTCCGAAAAGGATTCCACACCAATGCCGTAAAGCAGATCCTTCATTTTGGTTTTCAGTCCCGGCTCGTATGCAGCACGTCCCGTACCGTAATATGCCCCTGAGGAAACGTAACGCAGGATCTCGTCGGTCATGATGACCTCACGGTCAAGGTCGCTTTCATTCAGCATCTCACACGCGACGATCAGCGTCATGACTTTGGTCATAGAGGCGGGGGCAAAGCGCGTGTCGGCTCCCTTGCCTGCCAGAATTTTTCCGCTCTCGGCATCGATCAGCACCGCGTATTGCGAGCCGATCTCGCTTGTCACAGTGGCGGAAGACGCGTCTGCCGTGGGAAGCTTAACCGTCGTTCCTGCGGCAAATACGGGGATCTGAGGCTTGGGGTCGTCCGCGGGCGGTGTGGTGTCGGTGAGCTCTTCCTTCGGGGTTGGTGGATCGGTTGGCTGTGCGACACTCCCCATTGAGCGAGACAGTACTACAGCCACAAGAATGATCTCAAATATCGTCAGAAGGAGCATCCACAGACAGAAGCTTGCCTCGGAGTTGCTTTTAGGTACATTTTTGCGAACTTGCTCTTGCATCGGCTTGACGGTGATTTCCTTTCATTTTACTGTATACTCAAATTGTATCGCAAAAGCGTCCTTCTGTCAAGTTCTTTGCCAAATTGTTTACAAAAAAATTTTTTTGAAAAATTTTAAAAAAGTTATTGACATATGTCAAAAACTGTGCTATAATAATAGCGTCGAGGGGGAGAGCGACGAAAACGACTCCCAAATCGGCAAATAACCGAAAGGCGGAAACCCATGGCAAGACCCAAAAAAGAGCGTGTCATCTGTTCCACCCCACGGCATCGGCACTTTGCCCCGATCGTTGCAAAGGATTGCGAAACGGTCGTGTTGCAAGCCGATGAATACGAGGTGCTTCGCCTGCACGATCTTGAGCATTTGAGCCAAGCAGACGTTGCCGCGCAAATGTTGATCTCCCGTCCCACCGTCACCATGCTGCTGAGCAGTGCTCACGAAAAAGTGGCTGACGCGCTGGTGAACGGAAAACCGATCGACATTTTGGACGGAAACTGCTCGGTCTGCGAGATCGGCTGTGCCTGCCCTCCGGACAAGAAAAACAGTTGCACCAAGAGAGAACACTGTGCCGCTTCCTGTCGGTACGAACAAGAATGTCAATCTGAAAATTACTTATTTAAAGGAGATTTTGAATCATGAAAAAATGGAGATGCACAATTTGCGGTGAAATCGTTGAGTCGGACGTTCGTCCCGACAAATGCCCCCTTTGCAAGCAACCCGGTGAGAAGTTTGAGGAGATCGTTGAAAACGGCACGATGACTTGGGCAACCGAGCACGTGGTTGGCATTGCTAAGGACGCTCCCGCTGAGATCATTGAGGGTCTGCGCGCAAACTTCCAGGGCGAATGCACCGAGGTTGGTATGTATCTGGCAATGTCCCGCGTTGCCGCAAGAGAGGGTTACCCCGAGATCGCACTTTATTGGAAGGAAGCTGCTCTTGAGGAAGCAGAGCATGCCGCTAAGTTTGCAGAGCTGCTTGGCGAGTGCGTTTACGACTCCACCGAGAAGAACCTGACCGTTCGCGTAGAAGCCGAGAACGGCGCGACCGCAGGCAAGTTTGACCTTGCTAAGATGGCTAAGGAGTACAACCTCGACGCGATCCACGACACCGTTCACGAGATGGCGAAGGACGAGGCTCGTCACGGCAGAGCGTTCGCAGGTCTGCTTGAGAGATACTTCGGCAAATAATCACGAACCTTTATGGGGGCAGATTTCGGTCTGCTCCCTTTTTTGGTCTGTGTTTTGCGAAATTTTTTCACGATGCCTATTGCAATACTGTAAAGAAGGTGTTATAATATAACATATCTAATATTTGGAGGTATGGGGTTATGGCAAGAAAAAAGATTAACCTAAGAGATAAATTACGCGCTCACAAGTTTGAATTTAACTTATTACAAAAAATACCCTGTTCGGAACAGGAAAACAAAGAATATAAAAAACTTCTAAAAGAAGGCGGCACACTTCCCAAGGGGGTTTATGCTTATGAATACGAAGATGAAACATCTACCGGTGAATTTTATACGGTCTATGAGGCAGAGCTGACAGAAGCAGAAATAAAGGAATACCTTACATATAAACAGTTAAGTTATATTCGTACCATTAAAAACTGTGTTTTGTTCCTTACGGTTTTAGTGATTATTAAAATAATCGTTTATCTCTTCTTATTATGAGTGCTTTACAATTTTTACCCGATATGGGGGCAGATTTCGGTCTGCTCCCTTTTTTGTTTTGTGGGGTTTTGTCATAAAATAATGAAGTTTTTTGAAAATTTCCACTTGAAATTCTTTCTTAATAATGTTATACTATATAATGGTATATTATATAGTGATCCTTTAGAAAGGAATTTGAAATATGACAGAAAAAGAAAAGAGGAACGAGACGGCTCAAAAGAGCGCTTCAGGTCATGCTGACAGCACGAAAAATCTGTTGAGCGATTTTGGCGCAGATACGAAAAAGAGTGCGTCACCGTCGAGTACATCCTCCGAAAAAGCAAAGTCTGCCCCTGCCGCCCCGCCCGCGCCGTCTTCGGCATCAGGCGGACAAGCGTCGGCTGCCTGGTCGTCGCCTAAAAAATCCACGGCTGCCGCGTCCGAGAAAAAGGACGCAAAGAAAGCCGCGTCCCCTGACACCGCAAAGGTCAAAAATGCTTCGGACAAGGAGAAAAAGCCGCCCGAGACCGCACACGCGACCACGGCGACCGCAAATCCTCCCAAAGCCGAAAAGAAGGACAAGCCCGCAAAGGAGCAGGAC
>JAZRIE010000065.1:0-1898 GCA_045645105.1 Eubacteriales bacterium
CTCTGGATCCCCGGAACCGACCACGCGGGCATTGCCACGCAGATCAAGGTCGAGGAGCGTCTGCGCGTGGAGGAGGGACTTTCGCGCTACGATCTCGGACGCGAAAAGTTTTTGGAGCGCGTATGGCAATGGAAGGACAAATACGAGGCGCGTATCACGGGACAGCTCAAAAAGCTGGGTGCGTCCTGCGACTGGACGCGTCAACGCTTCACCTTTGACGAGGGCTGCTCCAAGGCAGTGCGCGACGTTTTCGTCAACCTTTACGAAAAGGGCTTGATCTATCGCGGCTACCGCATCATCAACTGGTGTCCTCGCTGCTTGACCGCACTGTCGGACGCAGAGGTCGAGTATAAGGATCAGCCCGGACATTTCTGGCATATCAAGTACCCCATCAAGGGCGAGGACGGCTACGTTGAGGTGGCTACCACGCGTCCTGAGACCATGTTCGGTGACACCGCCGTTGCGGTCAATCCCGATGACGAGGCTATGAAGCACCTGATCGGAAAAACGCTGATTTTGCCGATCGTGGGCAGAGAGATCCCCGTCATTGCCGACGACTACGTCGAGATCGGCTTTGGTACGGGCTGTGTGAAGATCACCCCCGCGCACGATCCCAACGACTTCATGGTCGGTCAGCGTCACGACCTTGAGCAGATCAAGGTCATGAACGACGACGCCACCATGAACGCGGGAGCAGGGAAGTACGAGGGCATGGACCGCTACGCCTGCCGTAAGGCTCTGGTTGCCGATCTGGAGGCGGAGGGGTATCTTGTCAAGACGGTTCCGCACGACCACAACGTAGGCGTCTGCTACCGTTGCGGTACCACGGTCGAGCCGATGACGAGTGACCAGTGGTTCGTCAAGATGAAGCCCTTGGCAAAGCCCGCGATCGAGGCGGTGGAGACGGGCGACATCAACTTTATTCCCGAACGCTTCTCCAAGAACTATTTCAATTGGATGAACAATATCCTCGATTGGTGTATCTCGCGTCAGCTTTGGTGGGGGCACCGTATTCCCGCGTTTTACTGCGACACCTGCGGCGAGATGACCGTTTCGCGCGAGGATATTACCACCTGTCCCAAGTGTGGCGCTCCCGTCCGTCAGGACGAGGACGTGCTGGATACGTGGTTCTCGTCGGCACTTTGGCCCTTCTCCACCATGGGGTGGCCCGAGATGACCGAGGACCTGAAAAAATACTATCCCACGAGCGTTCTTGTGACCGGATACGATATTATCACCTTCTGGGTGTCGCGTATGATCTTCTCGGGGCTTGAGCATATGGGACAGAAGCCCTTTGATACCGTCTTTATTCACGGGCTTGTGCGTGACGCGCAGGGCAGAAAAATGTCCAAGTCGCTCGGCAACGGCATCGATCCCCTGGAGATCATCGACCAATACGGCGCGGACGCGCTTCGCTTTGCGCTTTCCACGGGTAACTCCCCCGGAAACGATATGCGCTTCTCGGACGAGAAGATGGAGGCGGCACGCAACTTCGCCAACAAGCTTTGGAACGCATCGCGCTTTGTGCGCATGAACCTGACCATCGACCGCGTGGAGCTTCCCGAGGCGTCCAAGCTTTCCGTCGAGGACAAATGGATCCTGACGGCATACAACAAGACCGTTGCCAACGTTACGAACGCGCTCGACCGCTTTGAGGTCGGTGTAGCCCTTGCCGCAATCTACGACTTTATCTGGGATATTTTCTGCGACTGGTACATTGAGCTGACCAAGAGCCGCCTTGCCGAAAAGGGAACCGAGGGTAACCTCGTGGCGCAGAACGTGTTGTGCTACGTGCTGACGGGAACGCTGAAGCTGCTTCATCCCTTCATGCCCTTTATTACCGAGGAGATCTATCAGGCACTCCCGCACGAAGGGGAGAGCGAGAGCATCATGATCGC
>JAZRIE010000066.1:0-8568 GCA_045645105.1 Eubacteriales bacterium
ACGATTCCGGTTCTCTACCCTTAATAATGTATTCCATTGCTTTTCCCTTTTTCATTTGATATTCCAATGATCGATATTTATTATTCCAGATGCAAGGAGTCTGCGTTTAAAAAGGCATGCGCTCCAAGGCAGGAATCGGTAGGAACCAGCCGTGACGCACCGCATTTGCGGCAGGAGACCATCACGCCGTCATTCCGCACCTCGGCATCGTACTGCCTTCCGTTGTCGTTGGGGTCGCACTTACAAAAGATCTTGCCCTCGGCATCCAGATCGTTGATCACGAACATCACGATCTCCTGCACCTGCGGATCGGGTAGGATCTCCTCATCGCCATGAAGCGAGTCAAGACTCTGCAAGCCGCTCTGCTCCATCAGGTCCAAAAGCTCAAGCTCCCCACGCGCCAATTCCGCCTTGACCTGATTGATCTCTCCGATGCAGGCAATGTTGATATCGGAATAGGGGCAGGAGATTGAAAACAGCTCTTTCCCAAAGAACAACGACTGATTCAAGTTAAAATTGTGCGGCTTACCGCAGAGAATACAGGGAACCTTCAGACGCACCTTGCCGTCCGAGGCAGAAACCACGGTCATTTCGCTCTCACCGCAGGAGCATTTCAGCTTCACCATATCCGCTGAAAGAGCGAACATATTGACCGCACTCATAACGCCTCCGCCACACGCGGGGCAACGGTAAGCAACGGTGGTTTGCTTTGCTTCAAGTATCATCGCTGAGATCTTCCTTTTCTGTAATCGTTAATACAGTATATTCCAATTGCCACAAAATGGCACGGAACGATCCATGCCATTTTGCATTTTATAAAATTGTAAGATCTGAAAATTTCTTTTACGCCGCAGTGGTGGTGGACTCGGGAGTGGGATCGCCAATGCGGTTCAATGCCTTTTCATTGGGGGTATATTTTGCGGTCAATCCGTCCACCCAGCTCTGCATCTGCTCGGAAACGAGACCACTCTTGGCGGCACTGTACCATGCCTCCTGCTTTTCAACGAACACGGCGACGTACGCACCCTTGCCCGACGTGTTATTGACCACGGCGGCTTGGTTTGCGGTACGCTCATCCGAGAAGAGCCACTGCTTCAGGTTCAGGTCGGTAACGGTAGACTCCTTGATCGATGCCGACGTGGTGGCAGAGGACTTTGCCGCAGTCAGAGCCGAAAGCAGCTCTGCATCGGTCTTGCCCGTAAGGGTTGCCAGCGCGTTGTTTGCGGCGGTGGCAAAATCGTCACCCTCGAACAGCACGTAGCCGCCGTTAACTACCTTTTCGGTATCGAGATACATGGGCGTTTTGATCACCATGTAAACGTTGTATGCAGTCTTCTTGCCTTCCTTCTGCTCGGCTTCGGTGGGCTCATACTTGAAGTACTTGGTGTCGCCCTCCTTACGTGCAGAGGTCAGAGTGTCCTTGTTGGAAAGCTCCGAGATCCACGCCTCAAAGGTATCAGCCTTTGCATCGGCGTCGTAAGCAATGTTCTTATCGGTAGGATAAACCTTATCAAGCGTGCTCTTCAAATCGTTGATTACCTGATAGTAAACGTCTCCATCAAGCTTGACGTAGGAAAGATCGCAAGACTTGCCCTCGACCTTTTCCATATAAATCACATAGGAAATGCCGTCCTTATCGGCAACGAGGATATCCCCCGTCTTGACACCCGTAGCGGTTGCCTTGTCGCGAACCACCTCGGGAAGCTTGCTGGCAGCACTCGACGAGGTAACGCCATCAACCTTCACAGCACCCGCCTCGGTCAAATGCTCGTTTACATCGGCAATATCATCCTTGAGCAGCGTTTTCAGTTCTTCTGCTTTATCCTCAGCACTCTTATAGGAAACCTCAGGATAGTTTTCGTCCTTAGGCTCGTCCTTCTTGCTTTCCTTCAAGTATGCAAGAATATTGGTCTTGAAGGCTTCGTCACTCTCATGCGTAGCGCCCTCTGCAAATGCAAATTCCTTTACAGAAGCCTGCACGAGGTCCTCGCTTGCCGCCTCGGACATAAATGCTACAACGTATACAACATCCTCGGAAACGACGAGCGCGGTATTGTACTGCTTTCTTGCGGTATCAAACAACCACTTCTTAAGATCCTCGTTCAGACCTTCCTCGGTAGCGGTGTAGTCCTTCGTAACGGCGCCGATCTCGGTGAGCGCATCGGTCAGTGCGGTGCCGCCGTTTGCATTGGTCTTGCCGTTGATCTTTTCCAGATCCTTTGCGGCATCTACCTGCGTGGTATACTTGTTGTATACGGTCTTATAGTTTTCCTCGAAATGATGCTCAAGGATCATATTCTTGAACTGCTCGGGCGTGGTCGCCTCTGCTACCAGCTTCTTTGCAAACTCCTCGTTCTCTGCAGCAAAGGTCAGATAGTCGTTCTTATAGAAGCTCTCGGGGTTCTTTCCGCGATAGGTCTCCAGATCTGCAAGCGTTACAGCCTTTTCGAACTCGACCTGCTTGACGGTGGAGTACTTATTATACAGAGCGGTCAGCTCCAGTGCGCGGCGAATGTCCTTTTCTCTCATGCCCGTCCCCATAAAGGTCTTAATGAAGGACTTGAGGCTGGAGTAAGCGTATTCCTTCTGCATGGACTTCATTTCGTCGATCGCAAGCTCGACCGTCGCCTTATCGCTCTCCTCAAGCTTTACGCCTGCTGCGTAAGCCGCGTCGCATACCGCAACGTAGACCTTAATGCTTTCTATAACATCGTCGATCGCGTCACGCAACGTGTTATCGAGACTGCTTTGCGCAACGGTCAGCGCGTACTGGTCAACGGTATAGCTCTTGGTAATGCCGTAGGTATCCTCGATCATACCGTACGAGCAATAAGTCCAATACATGGACGCATTGTAGTACAGGCTCTGCCATGCAATAAAGGTTGCCATATTCTGGTCAACGTCAAATTTTCCGCTCTCGCTCTTGATCAGAATACGGTTACGCTGAACGATACCCGTGTTAACGATCACGCTTGCGACCACACCGATCACGATCGCCGCCACAAGAACCAATGACACGAGGGGGAAGAGCCACTTGGGAGCTTCCCTCTTCTTCTTGTATTTTTGAGGATTCTCAATCCTGTCCTGCTGATGCAGTTGTCTGTTTCTGCTGCCTTTTCCCATGGTGGGGATTTCCTTTCTTTTATATAAAAATTTGATATTTTTATGTAGCCTTGCCACACCCAAACATTATAACTTTGCAGTGTGACAAGCCTATGTCTCATTTATGAACAAACACAAAACTTTCGTGATTTTTTGAAAAAACTTTTCATTTTTTTGATCACACGTTCATGATCACGGGCAAAATCATGGGCTTTCGCTTGGTTTTTGCGTACAGATACTTGGTCAGGTCGTCCTTGACGTACTTTTTGATCTGCATGCGATCGACCTGCTCGGAATCAAGCGCGTCGATGAGCGCATCGTAAGCGATCTGCCGCGCCTCCTCCATCATTTCCTCCGCCTCACGCACGTAAACGAAGCCGCGCGACACGATGTCGGGTCCCGACAGAATTTCCCTCTGGTCGAGATCCACGGTCGCAACCACTACGATCAAGCCGTCCTGCGCCAGATGTCGACGGTCACGCAAAACGATGTTTCCAACGTCGCCTACGCCGTAGCCGTCCACCAACACCTTCCCCGCGGGAACCGTTCCCGCAAAGCGCGCGCCGTTTGCGTCGATCTCCAGCACCTTACCGATCTCGGACAAGAAAATATTCTTATCGTCCATGCCCATATAACGGGCAAGGTCTCGGTTTGCGTTGAGGTGACGGCACTCACCGTGGATCGGCATAAAGTACTTCGGCTTGGTAAGCGCCTGCATCAGCTTCAGCTCCTCCTGACAAGCGTGTCCCGAAACGTGGACCTCCACAACTGCGTCATGCAGAACCTCCACCTCATTCTTGGAAAGCTCGTTGATAATGCGTCCGACCAGCTTTTCGTTGCCGGGGATCGCGCTTGCCGACAGCACCACAAGGTCGTTCGAGTCGAGTGCCACCTGACTATGATCCGAGAATGCCATGCGGTAGAGTGCCGACATCGGCTCGCCTTGGCTTCCCGTAGTGATCAGCGTGATCTCACTCGGCTTAAATCTCTTGATCTCGTTCAGATCGATCAGGACGCCCGCGGGGACCTTCATATATCCAAGCTCGGTTGCCGCGCTGACAATATTGAGCATACTGCGTCCCGTAATGGCGACCTTGCGCCCGTGCCGTGCGCTGGTATCAATGATCTGCTGTACACGGTGAACGTTTGACGAAAAGGTTGCGATAATAATGCGCTTTTTCTGATGCGTGGAGAAGATATATTCCAGCGACGCGCCGACCTTGCGCTCCGAGGGGGTATGCCCCGCCCTCTCTGCGTTGGTCGATTCGCACATCAGCATCAGGACACCTTCGCGACCAAGCTCGCCCAATCGAACGACGTCCATCATCTCTCCGTCGATCGGCGAGGTGTCGAGCTTAAAGTCTCCCGTGTGGAGCAGGACGCCGAGCGGTGTGCGGATCGCGAGCGCGCAGGCATCGGCGATCGAGTGATTGACGTGAATAAACTCGATCTCCATCTCGCCCGCGCGGATCACGTCCCCCGCGTTGACGGGTCGCAGGCTGGGCTTCCACGGAAGGATATGCTCCTCCAGCTTGTTCTTGATGATTCCCAAGGTCAGGGGGGTTCCGTACACGGGGGGATTGATCGACCGCAGCATATAGGGAACGGCTCCGATATGGTCCTCGTGACCGTGTGTCAGAAATACGCCTCTGAGCTTGTCCTTGTTCGCTTCCAAATAGGAAATATCGGGAATGACCAGATCGATTCCCGGCATATCGTCGTCGGGGAAGCCGAGTCCGCAATCCACAACGATCATATCGTTCTCGTACTCGATGACCGTCATGTTCTTGCCAACCTCTCCCAAGCCGCCGAGCGGAATCACACGGATCTTACCCATAGGTTTTACTTTTTTCGGTTTTCTTGGCATTCTGTAATCCTTTCTGTAATTTGATGTAAAAGCAACACGCAGAAAGACCCCCTGCCGACAAAACTTCACGCACCTTCCGTCGGAATGAGGTCATATATGATATTCGCAAAAGCACCCACCGCCGCAGGAAAATACCGTCGGGCGGTCTGTGTAAAACGGTCTCATATTGCTACCTTATATTATACTACTTTTTTACAAATAAGTCAATACCCAAACGACAAATTTATTCCGTTGCAGTCACAAATTCATTATACTCTTTATAATTATATTATATTAATAAAAGACATACCGCCACAGCCACCGCAACACCGCAAAGGATCCCCGCCAAAAAAAGGAGCGGTCCGCGCGACCGTTTTTTTCGTTTTGGCAAATCGATCCCGCTCTCCTCCAGAATGCGGTTTGCCTCCTTTAGCATCTCATCCCGCGAGTTACGTCTTGGCTTAATCTCTCGCCGCAGGACAAAATACGCCTCGTCAAAATATCGACTGTCTCCCGTTCTCACTACAATCATTTGTTTTTGCGCCCCCTTTATCACGTCGGCACCTCCATTCGGTCTTTTTGGAAGGAGTATTTGCCAATCTTTTTCAAAAAAACCACGCGCGACACAAAAAACAGGAAAAAAAGATGCAAAAAAGCATGACGGCGATCGCGCATGGGAACGCCCATCGCGTTTGTCTGATCCCCACCGATGAAAAATAGACACTGATCACATAGACGACGGTATCCGAGCTTCCGAAGATCACAGACGCGCAAAGTCCCGCAAGACTGTCCGCACCAACACTTGAGAGAAGCGACGTATACGCCGCCGTAGAGGCACTCCCCGAAAAGGGGCGTGTGATCAGCAGAGGCAGTAGCTCCGACGGCACACCAATGCGATCCGCCAC
Source organism: Eubacteriales bacterium (assembly GCA_045645105.1). GTDB lineage: Bacteria > Bacillota > Clostridia > Oscillospirales > CAG-272 > UMGS1865. The sequence continues at coordinate 5,854 of JAZRIE010000066.1, forward strand.
GGGAGAAAGCGCGCGTGCGAGCAGCTCCACCGCTCCAGACGCGTTCAGCATCGCAACAGCGACCATCAACGCCGTCAACGTCGGCAACAAGCGCACCGCCGTACCAAGCCCCTCCATTGCCCCTTCTGTGAAAAAGCGAAAATAATCACGCTTACCGATCAGCATGATCAGTCCCACTGCCACCGCCACCAGCGGCATGGCAAGCGACGAAAGCAGTTCAATCATGCGCCCTGCCGTTCCCGCTTTGCCTGCCTGTCAGGAATGACCACCATCTTGGGATCGAGGTCAGGAGCAACGCCATGGACGCGCAAAGGACCGAGGCGATCCAAATGGGAAGCATGACGGCATAGGGGGAGGACGAGCCCGCCGCGCGCCGTAACGCGAGCAGATTGGCGGGGATCAGCGTAACCGAAGCCGTGTTCAGCACCGCAAGCGTGATCTGCTCCACGTCGGCACGTGTCGGGTGGGGATTGTGCTTTTGCATCTGTTCCATTGCCTTGAGCGCGAAGGGAGTTGCCGCATTTCCGATGCCCAGCAAATTTGCGCTGACGTTGGCGCTGATCTCCTCAATGCCCTCCCCCGTCCGCGCCGCCTCGGGAAAAAAGATGCGCAAGAACGGCATGAGCAGCCGCGAGAGCTTACGGATCAATCCCGCCTCCGACATCACGCGCATCATGCCGCACCACAGACACATCATACCGCACAGTGACAGTGTGACCTGCAAAGCCCCCGATGCTCCGTCAAGGATCGCGTTTCCGAGAGACGCGACGTTTCCCGTCAAAATGCCGAATACGAATGCCACTGCACATATAATCCCAAATATCTTTCCAAGCATTGCTTACCCGCTCCTATTCCCAATTTTTTATGTGTCGATCGTTGTCGGAATTTTCTTCAAAAAAATACATAAATTTCCAAAAGCCTATTGACGAATATCAAAAAATGTAGTATAATATAGCTGTTCGAAGAAGCATGAAACAAATTGTCAAAAAAACGAAAAGCAAGGGGGATAAAAAAATGAAATCAACGGGAATGGTACGAAAAATTGACGAATTGGGCAGAATTGTGATCCCTGCTGAGATCCGTCAGAACATGGACTTGCAGGTGAGGGACTCGGTAGAGATCTTTACGGACGAAAGCCGCATCATCCTTCAAAAATACCAACCGTGCTGTCTGTTCTGCAGTAACGTCGATAACGTAGTGTACTTTCAGGAGAAGCGCATCTGCCGAACGTGTTTGGAAAAGCTGAAGAGCCTCTGAGGTATTTTATGCCTACACAGATAGGTTTATGACACAAAAAGGGGATGGGTGCCGCGCGAAAGCGCGGCACCCATGGGCTTTTCGACTACTGCCGATCAGTTGCAGCAGCAGGAGATGAGAAGGATGGCGATGATGATCAGCCAGATCCAGTTGTTATCGAACAGATTGCAGAAGCAGTTATTCATATGGGTATCTCCTTATCAAGATTTGCGAGATGGCTTCGCGTCTTTGTGCCGCCCGCCCCTCTGTTATCATAGTATGCGGAAATACCGAGAAGGTTCGTGGATCCTGTCGAATTTTCTCCACGCGCCGTTCCAATGAAAAAGCTTATTGAACACCCGTATGTCCAAAGCCCCCCTCACCGCGTGCGGTCTCGTCGAGCGTTTCCGTCACGGTAAAGGTAGCGGCATAAACGGGAACGAACATCATCTGCGCGATGCGGTCACCGCGACGCACCTCAAAAGGCTCGTCGCCGTGATTGATCAACCCCACGGAGATCTCTCCACGATAGTCGCTGTCGATCACGCCAATGCTGTTGGAGAGCGTCACGCCCTTTTTCACGCCCAGACCGCTTCTCCCCGCCACAATGGCAACCACATCCTTGGATTCGGGCGAGATCGCGATCCCCGTGGGGATCATCGCACGCGCGCCGGGGGCTAAGGTCAGCACCTCACCCTCGTCGAGCGCGGCGCGCAGATCGACCGCCGCCGATCCGTCAGTTGCGTATTCGGGCGCGGACATCCCACGCAGCAGCTTGATTTTTACGTTCAAATTCATATTACGGTCTTCCTTTTCGTCAGATTCTCACAGCACCGACGGGACGAATGCGCAAAACCATACAGCGTCCCTCGCCAAGAGCGGCATCCATGACTCGACGGAACTCCTCGACCGCCTCCGTGGGGACGAAGGCTTGGATCGTACCCGCAAAGCCGCCGCCGTGAACACGCCAAGCCGCCTTTTTGCCTGCGAGAGTCTGCTCAGCAAGGCAAAGTGCCAGCGAGAGCCCCTGCTCGGACAGATTTTTACTTGTGTAGACGTTTTGCAGATAGCAGAACGACGAACGTCCCGATGCGATCACCCCTTCAAAGAAGGCGTCCAGATCTCCCGCCCGCAACGCCGCCTTTTGCTTGGCAACGCGACGGTTCTCCGCGAAGAAGTGAAGCGCACGCAAAATTGCACGGTCTCCCACAGTCTCGCGCAAGGTCGGGATCGCGTCGATCACAGTCTGCTCGTCAAGCTCGCGCAAAACGTTCTTTCCAAACGTCGCGGCAACCGCCTTCATTTCGGCGGGAACAGACGCGTAGTCGTCGGTCAGGTCGGCGTGGTTTCCACCCGTGTTGACGATGCACAGATTGTAGCCTGCGGCAGTAATGTCAAAGTCCATTTGTTCAATGACGGGTGCTTTGGGATCGGCAAAATCAATGGCGATGATACCGCCAACACCGCACGCCATCTGAT
>JAZRIE010000067.1:0-2061 GCA_045645105.1 Eubacteriales bacterium
GCCGTTCAATCCCGCGGCGCGCTATTATCCATCCGAGTTCATTCAAACCGGTGTTTCCACCATTGACGGTCTCAATACGCTGGTACGTGGACAGAAGCTTCCCATCTTCTCCGGATCGGGTCTTCCGCACGCAAACCTCGCGGCGCAGATCGCAAGACAGGCAAAGGTACGTGGCGGCGACGAGAAATTCGCGGTGGTATTTGCCGCCGTGGGTATTACCTTCGAGGAAGCCGATTTCTTCGTTTCCGACTTTAAAAAGACGGGCGCGATCGACCGTACCGTCCTGTTCCTGAATTTGGCGTCCGACCCCGCAATCGAGCGTATCTCCACACCGCGTATGGCACTCACCGCCGCCGAATATCTGGCGTTTGACTGCAATATGCACGTGTTGGTCATCATCACCGATATCACCAACTACGCAGAGGCTCTGCGTGAGGTGTCCGCCGCGCGTAAGGAGGTTCCGGGTCGCCGCGGTTACCCCGGTTATCTGTATACGGACCTTGCGACCATGTACGAGCGTGCGGGACGTAAGATGGGCTCGGACGGTTCGATCACCATGATCCCGATTTTGACCATGCCCGAGGACGACAAGACCCACCCGATCCCCGACCTGACGGGATATATCACCGAGGGACAGATCATTCTGTCGCGTGAGCTTTACCGTAAGGGGTATCTGCCGCCCGTAGACGTGCTTCCGTCGCTGTCGCGTCTGAAGGACAAGGGTATCGGAGAAGGGAAGACCAGAGAGGACCACGCAAGCACGATGAACCAGCTTTTCTCGGCGTATGCGCGCGGAAAGGAAGCAAAGGAGCTGATGGTGGTGCTTGGCGAGGCGGCACTCTCTCCCGTAGACCGTCTCTACGCAAAATTTGCCGATGCCTTTGAGGCAGAGTATATCAATCAGGGCTTTTACGAGAACCGTTCGATCGAGGAGACCTTGGATCTCGGTTGGAAGCTGCTCGCCATTCTTCCCAAGAGCGAGCTGAAGCGCATCAAGCCCGAAATGATTGAAAAATACTGGAAGGAAGCGTAAAAAATGCCCGAATTGAGAGTCAATCCCACGCGCATGGAGATGAAAAAGGTACAGGCAAGGTACCAGACTGCGCGAAAGGGGCATAAGCTGCTCAAGGACAAGAGAGACGAGCTGATGAAGCAGTTTTTGGACGTGGTGCGCGAGGATAAGGAATTGCGCACGCGTGTGGAAGCGGCACTGTCGGAGGTCTATCGCGGATTTTCGGTGGCAAGCGCGGTCAGCAGCCCCAAGATGCTGCAGGAGGCGTTGATCTGCCCCAAGAAGGAATGTGAGCTTGTCGTAGACTATAAAAATTTGATGAGCGTAACCGTTCCCGTGTTTCAGGCACGCATTTTAGCCGAGGGAAACAGCGACAGCTACAATTACGGCTTGGCGTTTACCTCGGGCGAGTTGGATTCGTCCTTGCGCGCACTGAGCGGGATCATGGAGGACCTCATCCGTATGGCGGAGCTTGAAAAAACGGCGCAATTGCTTGCCGAGGAGATCGAGCGCACCCGCCGACGCGTCAACGCTCTTGAGCATATTCTTATGCCGCAATATCTTGCAACGGTCAAGTCCATCAAGATGAAGCTGGACGAGAACGAACGCGGCAATACCACGCGCCTGATGAAGGTCAAGGACATGATGCTGCAGGCGCAGATGCAACAGAAGACAGAGGACGTCGAGGAGTGATTTTGTCGGGGCTTTTCATGAAAAGTTCTTCATTACTCCAAACGCGACAAAAAAGAACCGTCTCAGCCGTGCCTCGAAAGCGAGGTCGATTGGGACGGTTTTTCTTGACAATGGTTTCTTTCTATGATATACTAAAGAAAAAGCAAGAGGGGAGGGCGGTTTGATGTGCTATGAGCAAGAAAAAGACAGACTTGTGATTAAGGTTGGACAATCGTCTATGCCGCTTTGGATTTGGTTAGGTACTTTCTCTGCCATTGCTTTCATTATAGGGGTTATCGGCTTGTTTATGGGGAGATCTCAACCTCGAACCCTTGGTGAGGCGTTTATGTGGTTTTTGATTTTTGGTGCGACAGCTT
>JAZRIE010000068.1:0-3111 GCA_045645105.1 Eubacteriales bacterium
CGTCCCATGATGTTCGATTTCGGATCGGTGAGTGTCGACGAGATCGTAAGCATGGTGCAAAACAGTGATTTTTCGGCTTTGCCCCCCGCTATGGGGGTCGGCGCGGCGGAAGCCGTGTCGTCCTATGCCAAAAAACGCGACCCGCAAAAGATCGACCTGATCATGGATGCGGCGTGCTACGCCGATATGCAGGCGGCGGCGCGTGAGAGCGGCGTGGCGTTTGCGGTAGAGCTGGTGCGCGCAAAGACCGACCTGACCAATATCCTGACCGCCGTGCGCGTGCTGCGCATGAAGAGCGGCGAGCTTGGAAGGCTTTTGCTGCAACAGTCTCTGCTCGGTGGCGGCGTGATCGACGGTGGCGATCTTTTGGCATGGTATGAGGAAGGCGAGGAGACGCTTTGGGAAAAATTGCGCTTTGGCGCATACGCGGGACTTGCTGAGACGGTCGAGAAGACCGACCGCTCCTTGACTGCGATCGAGCGTTGTACCGAGGACTACCTGATGGCGCGTATTCGGGAGGCAAAATTCGTTCCTTACGGTGCCGACGTGCTGATCGGATACCTCTTGGCTCGTGAATACGAGGTCAAGAACCTGCGGATCCTGCTGGCGGGCAAGGAATTGGGACTTCCCACCGAAACCATTCGCGAAAGGATGCGTAACGGATATGTATAAAATCGGAATTATCGGGGCGCGGGATACCGTCCTCGGCTTTATGGCACTCGGCTTTTCGGTGCAGGAGGCGGCAGACGCCGACGAGGCGGGAAAGCGTCTTAGCGCGATGGTCAAGTCGGGTGAATACGCGGTTATTTTTCTGACCGAAAATTACGCGCAGCAGCTCTCGGAGCTTCTGGCACAGTACAAGGATATGCCCCTTCCCGCCGTGGTCTCGATCCCCGATGCGGGCGGATCTACGGGCTACGGTATGAATTTGATCCGTTCCGCCGTCGAGCGTGCGGTAGGCGCGGATATCCTGTTTAAGGAGTAAAGAAAGATGGTTGTAGGAAAAATTCTCAAGGTCTCGGGTCCTCTGGTCGTTGCCGAGGGGATGCGCGAGGCGAATATGTTTGACGTGGTGCGCGTGGGCGAGAAGCGTCTGATCGGTGAGATCATCGAGATGCACGGCGACCGCGCGTCAATACAGGTTTACGAGGAGACTGCGGGACTCGGTCGCGGCGACAGCGTGGAGTCCACGGGAGCCCCCCTTTCGGTGGAGCTTGGTCCGGGTCTTCTGACCAATATTTACGACGGTATTCAGCGACCTCTCGAGTCGATGCGGATCAAGGTCGGCGCCAATCTGACGCGCGGAATCGACGAGCCCGCACTCGACCGTGATAAGCGCTGGCACTTTACGCCAACCGTCAAGAACGGCGACCGCGTGGTTGCGGGCGACGTTTACGGAACTGTGCAGGAGACCGGCGTGATCCTTCACAAGATCATGGTGCCGCCCAAAAAGAGCGGTACGATCGTGGATATCCGTGAGGGTGATTTCCGCGTGACCGATCGCATCGGTAAGATCAAATATGACGACGGCTCGATCGAGGACATCACATTGGTTCAGAAATGGCCCGTTCGTGTTTCGCGTCCGTATCGTGAAAAGCTGCCGCCCGTTGACCCCATGATCACGGGACAGCGCGTGATCGACGCACTCTTTCCCATCGCAAAGGGCGGTACGGCTTGCGTACCCGGACCCTTCGGATCGGGTAAGACCGTCGTTCAGCATCAGCTCGCAAAGTGGAGTGACGTGGATCTCGTGGTCTACATCGGCTGCGGAGAGCGCGGAAACGAGATGACCGACGTGTTGCGGGAGTTCCCCGAGCTGACTGACCCGAGAACGGGACGCTCGCTCATGGAGCGCACCGTGCTGATCGCAAACACCTCGGATATGCCGGTTGCGGCGCGTGAGGCTTCGATCTATACGGGAATTACGATCGCCGAATATTTCCGTGATATGGGATACTCGGTGGCAGTTATCGCCGACTCGACCTCGCGTTGGGCAGAGGCTCTGCGTGAGATGTCGGGACGTCTGGAGGAAATGCCGGGTGAGGAGGGATACCCCGCGTATCTGACCTCGCGCTTGGCGCAATTCTACGAAAGAGCGGGAAAGGTGGTCTGCCTTGGCTCCGACGGACGCGAGGGCGCACTTTCGGCAATTGGAGCCGTCTCCCCGCAGGGTGGTGATATCTCCGAGCCGGTTACGCAGGCAACTCTGCGTATCGTTAAGGTGTTCTGGGGACTTGATTCCTCGCTCGCTTACCGCCGCCATTTCCCCGCAATCAACTGGCTCAATTCTTATTCGCTCTACCGCGACCGTCTGTCGGGCTGGTTCTCGGCAAACGTCGCAAAGAATTGGATGGATTATACGGGACGTTGTCTGAAGACCCTGCAGCTGGAGTCTGACCTGCAGGAGATCGTCAAGCTCGTCGGTGTCGACGCACTTTCTGCAGACGACCGCCTGACGCTTGACGTCGCACAGTCGATCCGCGAGGACTTCCTGCAGCAAAACGCCTTCGTTGATATTGACAGCTATACGTCTCTCGCAAAGCAGCATGCCATGCTGGATCTGATCTTTACCTTTGAAAACGAGGCAAAGCGCGCGATCGCGGCAGGGGTTGAGATCGAGGACGTGATCTCGCTTCCCGTACACGAACGCATTGGACGTGCAAAGAGTGCGGACGGCGAGGGCTATAAGCAAGAGTTTGACGCGATCCTTGCCGAGATCCGTACCCAGATCAACGGCTTGATCGAGAGCGCGAAGGGAGAAGCAATATGATCAGAGAATACAGAACGATAGAAGAGGTTGCAGGTCCCTTGATGCTGGTCAAGCAGGTCGAGGGTGTCAAATACGACGAGCTTGGCGAGATCGAGCTTCCCGACGGTGAGGTGCGCCGTTGCCGTGTTCTGGAGGTCAACGGACGCAACGTGCTGGTTCAGCTGTTCGAGTCCGCCGCAGGCATCAACCTCGCAAACAGTAAGGTGCGCTTCAAGGGACACGGTGTGCAGCTGCCCGTTTCTCCCGATATGCTGGGACGCGTGTTCAACGGCATGGGAGAGGCGATCGACGGCGGCGCGCGTCTGATCCCCGAAAAATCACTTGATATCAACGGTACGCCG
>JAZRIE010000069.1:0-2452 GCA_045645105.1 Eubacteriales bacterium
AGACCATTATGACGCAGATCACGGGTGAAGAACCGAGTGGCTGCACGCACAATTGCAGTACCTGCGGGGGATGCCATTGAGCAAAACCTGCACGCAGGTTTTGCAGTGAAATATGCCCTTGCGGGCAAGTGAAATCGCTATGCGGTGAAATATTTGCTTCGCAAATGTGAAATTTTCGCTTTGCGAAAGTGAAGGTTGTTTCTTTTGGCAAAACAACTTCTATGGAGATTTCAGGGTCTCGGTGGTCCCTGAAATCTTGCGGCAGTACCTGTGGAACTGTCCGCGAGCATTCCCTATCTTTGCCCTAAATAAGAAGATCGGGGTAGTAACTTTGCCAATTAGCCGATATGATAAATGCGATAAAAGTTTTTGAAAGGTGTCGGAAAACTTTTTTTTCAAAAAGTTTTCTGACGAAAAGAAAAAACAAAAAGGAGAGATAGCCATGACTCCCATGATGGAGCAGTATTTTCAGGTCAAGGAGCAATACAAGGATTACCTTTTGTTTTACCGTCTCGGAGATTTCTACGAGATGTTCTTTGACGACGCGATTTTGGCGTCGCGTGAGCTGGAGCTGACGCTGACAGGCAGAGATTGCGGCGAGGCGGAGCGCGCTCCGATGTGCGGTGTTCCATTCCACTCCTCGGAGGGGTATATCGGCAGGCTCATCGAAAAGGGCTACAAGGTCGCGATCTGTGGGCAGACCGAGGATCCTGCGCAGGCAAAGGGGCTGGTCAAGCGCGAGGTGGTGCGTGTGGTCACGCCCGGTACCTTGATCGAGACCAATCTGCTTTCCGAGCAGCGAAACAACTATCTGTGCGCGCTCTACATGGGCGAGTTTGAATACGGCGTTTGCTTTGCCGACGTTTCCACAGCGCAGGTCTACGCTACCACGTTTGACGGAAACAACATGGACGCGCGTCTGCGCAATGAGCTTGGAACGTATGCGCCGCGAGAGGTGCTTTGCAACCTCAAGCGTATCAACATGGGCGATATCGGTGAGTTTATTGCCTCGCAAAAGGGAGTCATGCTGACCGACGGTCAGGGGGCTCGGTTTGATCTTGCCGTTTGCCGTGAGCTGGTAAAAAATCAGTTTGGAGATCAGCTTCGCGCCGAAACGCTTGAGGACAAGCCGCTTGTGATGGCGGTAGGAGCGGTGCTTTCCTATCTCATTGACACCGAAAAGAGCGATCTTTCCTATATCAAGGAGCTGACCGTTTACACCGACGGACAGTTTTTGGAAATGGACATCAACACACGCCGCAATCTGGAGCTGACCGAGTCGATGCGCACCAAAGAGAAAAAAGGTTCTTTGCTTTGGGTGCTTGACAAGACGCAGACAGCTCCCGGTGCGCGGATGCTGCGCAAATGGGTGGAGCATCCTCTCGTCAACACCTCGGCGATCGTGCGCCGTCAGGGGGCAGTGGAGGAGCTTTGCGGCAACTTTATGCTGCGCGAGGAACTGACCGAGGCACTCTCGCACGTCTTGGATTTGGAGCGATTGATCACGCGCATCGTCTACGGAAGCGCAAACGGTAAGGATCTGCGCGCCGTATGCAACACGGCAGCAGTTTTACCAGAGGTGCGCGAGCTGCTTGAGACCTCAACGAGTGAGGAGCTTTCGCATATCTATCGCGATCTTGACACTCTGACCGACGTTTGCAAGCTGATCAACGACTCGATCAGCGAAGAAGCTCCGTTTTCGATCCGTGAGGGTGGCATTATTGCCGACGGCTACAACAAGGACGTCGATTATCTGCGTTCGGTCATGAAGGATGGCAAGGGGTGGCTGGAAAAGCTTGCCGAGGAGGAACGCGAAAAGACGGGCATAAAAACACTTAAGGTTAGTTACAATAAGGTCTTTGGTTATTACATAGAGGTTACAAAATCGCTGATCGGTCAGGTTCCCGACCGCTATATCCGTAAGCAGACGCTTTCGGGCTGTGAGCGTTACATTACGCAGGAGCTAAAGGATCTGGAGGGAACGATCCTAGGTGCGTCGGATAAAATCTGTGCGCTGGAATACGAGCTGTTCCAAGAGATCCGCAACTTTGTTTCCGAGCAGAGCGCACGGATTCAGAAGACCGCCGCCCTGCTTGCCGAGCTGGATTCCTATCTGTCACTGGCAACCGTGGCGACGAAGAACAAGTACGTTCGTCCCGAGGTGGACGAGAGCGACGTCATCGTGATCAAGGACGGCAGACACCCCGTGGTCGAGCAGTTTGTCAAGGACGCGTATTTCGTCCCCAACGACGTCTCTCTTGATACCGCCGCCAACCGTCTGATGCTGATCACGGGACCGAACATGGCGGGTAAATCAACTTATATGCGACAGGTAGCGTTGATTACCGTCATGGCGCAGATCGGCTCGTTCGTTCCCGCAGCAGAGGCGCGGATCGGCGTGGTTGACAAGGTGTTCACCCGCGTGGGTGCGTCGGACGACCTCGCGTCGGGA
>JAZRIE010000070.1:0-3073 GCA_045645105.1 Eubacteriales bacterium
CGCCTTTGGCTCGGGATTTTACGATTCCTTCGTCGATCCCGCCTTTGAGCATGGATTTGATCCCTACCTCTACCACAACACGCCATTGCAAATGCTTGGCGCGTGCGGTCTTATCGGCTTTGCCGCCTATCTGTATCACCGTGTGCAGACGGTAGTTTTCGTGATCAAAAAGCCTAATCTGCAAAAGACATTTCTGGGAATCGCGATCCTGACCTTTTTGATGTTCAATTTGTTGGACGTGCTGTTCTTTAAATTTTATCCAAGCTTTTTCTACGCACTCATGCTTCTTTGCATCGAAAGAAGCGAGGCAGGGGATACCTTGCAATAAAGACTCTTTTGACAAAAAATGAAAAATCAACCGTAAATTACAGGGGTGTTCACGGAACCTTCACCACGGGAAGCAACGCCAATTGGCACGGCAACTTCTCTTTGTGGTGGGTGACGCTTGAATTGCCCCTGTCACTGTTTCTCTCTGTAATAATTTTTGTCGAAAAAGTTGTAATTTTTTTCAAAAAGGTATTGGATTTTTTTTATTATTATGTTATAATATATTTTAAGTATATCTGTTTTACGGACGATCAGATCAACGAGGTTCTTTGGGGAGGCGGTGTCTATGTCTTTTTTGATCAAAATATGGGAACAAATCTGTGCGTTTGCAACCGAATACGTCGTAAGTCCTATCAAGGGGATGGGTGTAACCGACGTAATCGACATTCTTTTGCTCGCGCTCATTCTGTTCAATCTCTATCGCTTTCTGCGCACGCGCCGTGCGGGCAGAGTTCTTGTCGGTCTTTTGATCGTTGTCGCGTTCAGCGCGTTGGTGACCGCATTTGATCTGCCGTCACTCTCCTATATCGTCCGTCTCTTTGCCGCTGCCGCATTCTTCTGTGTGGTCGTCATTTTTCAGCCCGAGATCCGTGACGCGCTCGAGCATCTCGGCAATCTCACCGCCTTTAACCCGCGCAGCAACACGATCTCACGCAAGAAAATGAGTCTTGCCAAGGAGGTTGCTGAGGAAACCGTTGACGCCGTTATGAAAATGTCCGAGGAAAGGACGGGCGCGCTCATCGTGTTTGAGGGATTGACCAAGCTCGGCGACTATATCCGCACGGGAAGCCCCATGGATGCCCGCATTTCGTCCAAGCTGCTTCGCAATATCTTTTTCGACAAAGCCCCCTTGCACGACGGCGCACTCGTGATCCGTGATATGCGCATCTGCGCGGCAAGCTGCGTGCTTCCGTCGTCCACACGCAATTCGACCGACTTTGGCATGATGGGAACAAGACACCGCGCGGCAGTCGGCGTGACCGAGGTCAGCGACGCGCTCGTGGTGGTGGTTTCCGAGGAAACGGGGATCGTGTCGGTTGCGCAGGATGGGAAGCTTTTGCGTGACGTTGACGATAAAACGCTTACCGACATTTTGATGACCTACATGGCAGGCAATGCGTATCTCCGTCATAAAAAAGCCAATATGCGCAAGGAATATCTCGAGATGATGGAAGAGATCGCACGAGTAAAAGCTCCCGTGGCATCAAACGCCAAGCAGGAGGAGCTGGACCGCGAGTTCGAAAAAATGGTCTCCCCAAAATCGGAAGCCGTCGAAGAACCGTCTGCAGCTCTGCATGACACCACCGCGGACGTGTCAGACGCAACCGATGCCGACAGCGATCTGTAAAAAGGAGAGGGGTACATGAAAAAGAATATCGTAGGACATATGATGAAGCCGAAGGAATCGGCGGGCTCGTTTTTTCGGTCGCTGAATATTTTACCAAGACTGATCTGCCTGCTTTTGGCTTTGGCGATCTGGCTCTTGATCGTCAACCTGGATCCGAACGAGAAAAAGGTCGGGACCGATCAATCGGTGCATACCGAGCAGAGCGCATGAGAACGGCGTCTGCTTGTAAGCTTCTCATCGGCAGTCTTCGCGTCTCTCTTGATGCCACCGAGGAGGAGATCATCAAAAAAGCCAAGGACAAAATGAAGCGTGTGGGGCTCTCGACTGCCACGCTTCATTTTCGACTTTATAAAAAATCCGTGGACGCGCGAAAGCGTGACGATATCAGCTTCGTCTGCACGGTGTTGGCAGAAGGCGAGCCGCCCAAGGGTGGATGGCGCGAGGATCGACTCGCACGCGCCGACGCGCGTATCTTTTCCGACGAGCAGATCGTCCCGACCTACGGAACAGAGAAGCTTTTTGCGCGTCCTTTGGTCGTCGGCATGGGACCTGCCGGACTTTTCGCGGCACTCATGCTTGCACGTAACGGCTACCGTCCGATCATTATCGACAGAGGCGATTGCGTTCGGGATCGCGTAAAATGCGTGTCCGACTTTTATCAAACGCAACAACTCGACACGGATTCCAACGTACAGTTTGGCGCGGGCGGAGCCGGCACGTTTTCCGACGGTAAGCTGATGACGCGCATCCATGACCCCAAATGCACCTACGTGCTCAAAACCATGGTAGAGCACGGTGCGCCTGCGGATATCATGCTGCTATCAAAACCCCACGTTGGAACGGATATGCTTCGTACCGTAGTGGATCACATGCTTGAGAGCATTCAGTCACTTGGAGGAACGGTGATGTACCGTTGCAGACTTGACGGCTTTGATCAGAACGCTGACGGGCTGGTGACGGCGCATACCACGCAAGGGGATATTCTGTGCAGCTCGATCGTGCTTGCTGTTGGACATAGCGCACGTGACACCTATAAAATGCTGCTTCAAAAGCAAATGGAGCTTGTAGCCAAGCCGATATCGGTCGGAGTCAGAATTGAGCATTTGACCTCGGATATAGATCACGCACTGTACGGTGATTGTGCAGGACACCCCGCGCTTGGACACGCAGAGTACGCACTATCGGATACGCGCACGCAGCGCGGTGTGTACACGTTTTGCATGTGTCCGGGTGGAGAGGTCATGGCTGCAGCGTCGGAGCAGGGTGGACTTGTGGTCAACGGTATGAGTAACCGCGCAAGAGACGGTCGTAACTCAAATGCCGCTGTCGTCGTTTCACTTGGCACGGATGATTTTGAGCCTGTAAACGGTAGCCTTGCAGAAGGTGCGATCGCATTGC
>JAZRIE010000071.1:0-2121 GCA_045645105.1 Eubacteriales bacterium
CGGTGCGCTCGTGCATGCCATCGATGGATGCGATCGACACGTGACGGTTATCTCCGAATGTTAATTCTGCGTAGATCTCGTCCGAGATCACGAGGATATTGGTATCCCGCAGAACCTTCGCAACGGCTTCAAGGTCGTCGCGTCCCATGATCCCGCCCGTGGGATTGCAGGGGTAGGGCATGATGAGTGCCTTGGTGCGCGGTGTGATGGCGGCGCGAAGCTGTTCGGGCGTGAGCTTGAAATCGTTTTCGGCAAGCGTTTCAATGATGACGGGTGTACCGCCTGCCAGCGTGACCATCGGTTCGTAGCAGACGTAGCTCGGCTGAGGAATGATGATCTCGTCTCCGGGGCAGGTGACGGCACGGATGCAGGCATCGATCGCCTCGGAGCCGCCGACGGTAATCAGAACGTCGGTTTTCGGCTCGTAGGAAAGATCGTATTTGCGCTTGACGTAGCGACAGATCTCGGTGCGCAGAGACTCCAGCCCCGAATTAGAGGTATAGCGGGTTTTTCCGCTTTCAAGCGACAGAATGCCTGCCTTGCGGACTTCCCAAGGAGTTGGAAAATCAGGCTCGCCCACGCCCAAGGAGATCACGTCGTCCATCGAGTCGGCAATATCGAAATATTTGCGAATGCCCGACGGCTTGATGGCGGTGACCTTAGAGGAAAGAATTTTTTCGTAATCTATCAAAGCAGGTAACTTCCTCTCTCGTCCTTGCCCGATCCGAGAAGCTCTACGTCAAGCTCCTTGTAGCGGCGCAGGACAAAATGCGTTGCGGTAGAGGTCACCGACTCAATGGTGGAAAGCTCCTTGGCAACAAATTTTGCAACCTCTTGGAAGGTTTTGCCCTTGACCACCACGTTCAGATCATATACGCCCGACATCAGATAGACCGACTCTACCTCGGGATATTTCATCACCTTTGCGGCAACGTCCTCAAAGCCGAGCCCTGCCTTGGGCGTGACCTTCAGCTCGATGATCGCGGAGACGTAGGCACTGTCAAGTCGATCCCAGTCGATCACAGCCTTGTAGCCGCGAATGATGCCCTCACGCTCCATTTCGGCGATCTCGGCGCGGACCTCGTCCTCGGTCAGCCCCAGCATGGTGGCAAGATCCGAAAGCTCGGCGCGCGAGTCCTGACTCAAAAATTTTAAAAGCTTGGTGTTCATAGGAAAGCTCCTTTCAAGGATTTGAATATTATTTTTCGATGACTTCCATTTTGTCGATCACAACGGGGGTGCGCGGAACGTCGTCGTACCAGCCCATACGCCCCGTTTTCACGTCGGCGATCTTGTCAAGGACGTCAAAGCCGTCGGTCAGCTTGCCAAAGCCCGCGTACTGTGCGTCAAGATGCGGCGCGTCCTTGTGCATGACGAAGAACTGAGAGGATGCAGAGTTGGGATCGGACGTGCGCGCCATGGAGAGAACGCCGCGCGTATGTCGCAGGTCGTTGTCCATAAAGCCGTTGGCAAGGAACTCGCCGCGAATTGCCTGTGCCTCTTGCTGCTCAAAGCCTTCGTTAAAGCCGCCTCCTTGGATCATAAAGCCCTTGATCACGCGGTGGAAGATCATGCCGCTGTAGAAGCCCGACTCGATGAGAGAGAGAAAATTCTCAACGGTCTTGGGCGCCTTTGCGGGGTAAAGCTCGGCGGTCATTTCGCCATAGTCGCGAACGTAAATTTTGATGATGGGATTTTTCATAACAAATTTCCTTTCATGGGTGATTGATTTTATGTTTCCGATAGATTGTCTTCAAGATATGCCAGACGGAACAGCTCGGAGATGCGCTCGTGCTGACCCGTCAGGTGAAGATAGCCAAACAGCGTCTCCATGCCCGTGGCGGCGCGGTATTCGCTGACCGTGGCGCGCTTGGGGACGTTGGAGTGTCCCGCATTGCGACCGCGACGAAAATAAGCAGCTTCCTCATCGGTCAGGATCGGCAAAATCCTTTTCATTGCCTCGGCCTGCATGGGGGCGCGCACGTAATCGAGCGCGGCGGCGTTGAGATGCGCGGCGGTGGAAAGACCTTGGTCTACCAGATGCTCCCGCACGCAAAGCTCCAGCACGCAGTCGCCAAGATACGCGAGCGCGGGGGTGCTGATCTCTCGAATGTCCTTCAT
>JAZRIE010000072.1:0-2635 GCA_045645105.1 Eubacteriales bacterium
ACCTCCATGCCGTCCTTGCCGTTGCGGACGGGATATTGTGCCTTGTTGCGGTAGCCCGTCAGCTCGCCCGTATGACGAACCGATGCCACCTTGACCTCGGAAAGTCCCGCCTTGCGGAATGCGTTCTGTACGTACTCGCGCTTCAATTCCAATTCATGCTCGTATCGGACGTGACGGTACACACACCCGCCGCACCCCTTGGCGGTACAGTCGGGCGTGCAACGCAGAGGAGACGGTGACAGAATTTTTTCAATTTTTGCCACCAGATAGCTTTTATTGACCTTGATGATGCGCGCCTCGACCTCGTCTCCGCTCACCGCATCACGAACGAACACGACCTGACCGCGCCCCTTTCCATCTGCCGCAAGGTGCGCCACACCGCTTCCCAGATTGTTGATCTCCTCTACTTTTAACCGAACGACGTCATTTTTTTGCATCACGCGTAAAACTCCTCGCCGCTCTCAAGACACAGACAACCAAGCTTGCCGCCCTCGCACACGCCGCAGTCGATAAAGATACTGCCCTCTCCGCGCTCGATCTTGCCCGAACGGGTGGGCGCGTGACCGACGATTACGGTAGCGTCATCGATCAGCGCGTAGGAAGCATCCAGCGGCTCGGAGAAAAAGTCCTCGGGCTGATAGTCCCAAAGCTCGGTCTCGGAAGTGTAGTCGGCGATGCCCGCATGAAGCAGTACATAGTGCTTGCCGCGGACGTCGGTCTCCTCAAAGAGCGTCATGTCCTCAAGATATTCCAGCACGCCCTCGCGCTCCTCCTCGGAAAGCGCGCGGAAGGCATCAAGCGTAGGCTGACCGCCGTCTTGCACCCATGCGGTCATCTCGGCGATATAGTCGGGGTCGGGCGTCGCACCGCTCTTGAGCATTTTGGCAAAGCCCTTGAGCATCCGCGCGGCAAGGAAATCATGCTCGCCTGCCACGCAAAAGACGTTGACACGCACACTAATGTCGGCGATCAGCTCCATGGAGTCATCGCCAAAGTCGACCACGTCACCCAAAATAAACAGGGTATCCTGATCGCGAAAGCTGATCTGTGCGAGGATCGATTTAAATTTTTCATAGTTTCCGTGTATATCCGAAATAACGTAGGTCATGTTTTTTCTCCTTTATAAAAATTGTACGGGATTGCTGTTTGTGATCTCTGCGCAAATCGTTGCGTCGGCTTCCCGCACCCACGCGCGCAGACGGTCGCAAACCACGTTCTCGGTATAAAAATGCCCGGCGGCGACCAAATTCATGCCACATTCGGGCGCGTCGGTCAGGTAACTGTGCTTCAACTCGCCCGACACGTAGGTGTCTGCCCCCGCTGCTCTCGCGGCGCGCACGTCGTCCGATCCGCTACCGCCCAAGACCGCCACGCGGTACACGGGCTTACCCGCATCCGAGACCTGAACCGCATCTGCTCCCGTTGCCTGCTTGATACGGTCGGCAAAGTCGGCAAGCGTGATCGGCGTTTCAAGTGTTCCCACGCGACCGATCGCCTCGCCGTTCTCGCCAAAGACCGTTACGTTTTCGAGCCTCAAGGATTCGGCAAGCGCGTCGTTCACGCCGCCCGACACAGCATCAAGACGCGTGTGGAAGGACATGACCGCGATCCCCGCGCGCACAAGATCGATCACCTTACGCGCCACGTGGTGACTCGGCTCGACCGCCCGCAAGGGTGAGAAAATGAGCGGATGATGCGAAAGGATCACGTCGTAGCCGCCCTCGATTGCCTGTCTTACGACCGCGGCAGTCACGTCAAGTGCGATCAGCACCTTTTTGACAGTCGCATCGGGCAACGGACAACACATCAATCCGTCATTGTCCCAATCGCAGGAAAGCGACGCTGGGATCTTCTCATTCAGATAGTCGTACAGCTCACGAACAGTCATGATAATAATTCCTCCAAGTCTTGCTTCAATTGTAATTCCTCTGCCACGTCGGCTCTCTCCGAGCGCGATTTTCCGCGAATAACCGACTCCAATACCGCAATCTCGTGCCGAACAAGCCCCTCAAAATGCGGCGGGCGCGTCCTGATATTATGACGACCGACCTGCAATTCCAGCGGACTGTACGTGCTACGCGCACCGCAATAGCGCGCACAGAGGGTTTGATAATATTTATCTTCAAACGTAACCGTTTCGCCAACGATCGCAAAGCCGTTGTCGAGAAGCCACTTCCGCAAAACAGAGATGCGCGACATGGGCTGCAATATCAGTCCCACATTTTCCGTCTTGATCCAAGGTGCTTCCGACAAGATGCGAACGATCAGCTCACCGCCCATGCCAAAGATCATCACGTCGTCGGGACGGTATGACTCTACACCGTGTAGTCCGTCGGTGCGAAGCGTATCAATACGATCGGCAAGTCCTGCCTCGGCAATATTTTTGCGTGCCGAAAGGATCGGTCCCTCGTTAATATCGCAAGCAAGGGCATGTGAGAGAATTTCCTCGCGGATCAGATAGATGGGCAGATAGGCGTGGTCGGTTCCCACGTCTGCCACTCTGCCGCCGCGCGTCAGATACGGCACGGCACTCAAAAGGCGGCTATCGGGTGTGATAAAATGCTGCAAAACGGTTCTCCTTTTTCTCATAGCGACAAAGGGAGAGAAAGACTCCGTATGAGTGCTTTGCTCTCCC
>JAZRIE010000073.1:0-6962 GCA_045645105.1 Eubacteriales bacterium
GGATTGCGGCGTCCCGATGCCAAGGATCATGTGCAGAATACGTGTCAGCAGGGCAAACAGTGTGATAAACATAAAAGCACCCCCATATGTGTGTCTTTGCAAGGGACGTTGCACCGTCTCTCGCGTTTTCACAATATATGACGCGCCGCCAGCGTTTTTGCTTGTACTGCTAATTTTTTCGCTTTTGATGCAAATGGGGTTGATTTTGCGTGGCAGATCGTGTATAATATTGGTAAGAGGAAAGGGAAGAACGAATGACGTGCTTTTCCTCCAATACATCAAAAGGAGAACCTATGATGAAAGTTTTACTGCTCAACGGCAGTCCCAGAGTCAACGGAAACACAACGGTGGCACTTGCCGAAATGGAGAAGATCTTCCGTGAGGAAGGGGTCGAGACCGAGACGGTACAGGTCGGTCAGCTCGATATTCGCGGATGCCGTGCCTGCTTCGGCTGTTATAAGACGGGAAAATGCACGATCGACGACGTCGTAAACGAAATCGCCGAAAAGCTTGCCGCGTGTGACGGACTCGTGGTGGGAAGTCCCGTGTTCTTCGCGGCGGCAAATTCGACGCTTACCGCACTCCTTGACCGTCTGTTTTACAGTACGGGCAATATGGATAAGCGCATGAAGGTGGGCGCTTCGGTGGTTGTGGCGCGTCGCGGCGGCACAACGGCTGCGTTCGATCAGCTCAACAAGTATTTTACCTATAGCGGTATGCCGATAGCCCCCAGCCAATATTGGAACATCATACACGGCGCGAAGGTGGGCGAGGCGGCAGAGGACGCAGAGGGACTGCAGACCATGCGCACGCTGGCACGCAATATGACGTTTATGATGAAGAGCTTCGCGCTTGGAAAGGATGCTTACGGTCTGCCTGCGGTCGAGGAAAAGAAGATGCGCACCAACTATATCAGACCCTAACTGTTGATTGATCAAATCGACTGAAAGCTCCACGGGGATCAGACGTAAAATCCCCGTGGAGAAAAAATATTGGAAAACCCCAAAATATTTTTTAAAAAGGTCTTGCAATTTCAAAAGAGGTGTGGTATAATATACTGCGTTGCGAATGTTTCGGCATCTGCGGCGTACAATTGAATACGGAGGTGTATCGAAGTGGTCATAACGGTCTCGACTCGAAATCGAGTGGCGAGTAAAATCGCCCGTGGGTTCGAATCCCACCGCCTCCGCCAAATAAGAACCATAATTTTGATACAATCGTATCGAGTTATGGTTCTTGTTTTTTATCATAAGAGAGCAAAAGAGGTGCATCCGCTGTACCCCTTTTTGCTTATTCGATGCTAAAATTCATAACCTTTATGGCAATCCTTGCTCCGAGTCGAAACGCATATACGAATAATTCACGCTCGTTAATATCCGTCAGCTCTGCATAGCAATCATCGAATTTTTCAAGTATCTCCTTCTGCTTGTCCGTGAGCGTTGCCTGTAGGTTGCTGTGATGGTCTGCGATATAGCCCATCAGCTCTTTTACCTCTTGGGTCGATTTACGGAAGCCGATGTTTGGGCAAACGTTGCCATACCACAATTCTTCAAGTATGCTTGTCATTACAATACTCCTTTGTTACAATTTTAATAATATTTCTTCTTCAACAAAAATATTATATCACATTTTGAGATAAAAGTCAATATCTCAAAGCGAGATGTGGTATTATTTTTTTATAAATATTTGGAGGAAGAAAAAATGCGTATCAAAGATTTAAGAGAAGATCATAATTTAACACAAGCAGACGTTGCGAAATATTTGCATATAAAGCAAAACACATATTCTCAATACGAAAACGAGCAACGGCAATTGCCCTTGTCCTGTTTGATCGCGTTAGCTAAATTCTATAAAACATCAACCGACTATATTTTAGGCTTGACCGACAAAAGAAATCCGTATTCCTGATTTTGAAATCTTTGCAAAATATATTTTCTGAAATTTTTCATTTACTATTGACTTTATATCAATATTATGATAAAATATGTATATAACAATAATGGGGGTGATTGTATGGCTACTATCAGACCGAGCTCCGATCTTCGTAACCGTTATAACGAGATTTCAGATTTTTGCAATACCTATAACGAACCCGTATTCATCACAAAAAACGGAACGGGCGATCTTGTTGTTCTTTCCAACGCAGAGTACGAACGCTTGTGCGGTCTTGCAGAGCTTCACCGTCAGCTTGATGCAGGTCTTGAAGACATTGTTGCAGGCAGAGTCAGAAGTGCAGATGACGTTTTCTCTGATATAGAAAGGAAGTTGAAGCTTGACTGATTATTCTATTGACATTACCAAGCTTGCCGAGCATGATATTGGGGAGGCGGTGTCTTATATTCAAGAGGTTCTGTTTCAGCCCGCATCCGCAAAGCGAATCTACCGTTCGCTTAAGGAACAGATCTCCTCTCTTTCCACAATGCCCGACAGATACGCTGTGATTGCAGAAGAACCCTATACCTCTATGGGGGTCCGCAAGGTGCGTGCCGAGAATTATCTGATCTTCTATGTCGTCAATGAGAAAACCAAAACGGTTTCTGTCATCCGTGTTCTTTATAACCGACGGGAATGGCATAACTTAATATGAGTTAGCGGTGGCGTTGGCTTCCGCCCTCTCTCTTGTTTGCATCACTTCGATGCAAAAAAACGCAAACATAAAAAAACAGGACTTCCGATTGCATAGGTCTTTCGGAAGTCCCGATTTTTTTCTATTTGTTTTCAATCGTTTTTGCACTTTGCGGTCTTCTGTTCTGTCGGAAGATCTCGAACGCCATCACGGTTGCGGCGGACGCGGCGGAGAGGGAACCGCGGAAGTCTCTGCCATAGTCGATGCGCACGATCGCGTCGGCTTTTTCCAAAAGATTGCGGGAAATACCGCGTTTTTCACCACCAACGACCAACAAAATGGGGTATTGGAAGTCCTCGTCAAATACCGATACCGAGTCGCGGATGCCTGCGCAAAGAATGCGGTAGCCCGATGCGTGAAAGAGCCTTGCGCAGTCGTCGGCGTCCGCCGTGTACATGGGGATCAGCTCGGATGCGCCCGCCGAGGCACGTGCCACCACGCCTGCGGCAGTCATCCAATTTCGCGGCGGCAAAACGACACCGCTCACACCCGCAGCATATAGCGAGCGCAGTGTATAGCCAAAGTTGTAAGGATCCTCGATCCCCTCAAGATAAAGGTAAAAGCCGCTCGGATCGATCGCATCGGCCGTCAAAACGGGAATCGTGCGGTCGGAGCAAAAGGCGAGAATACCGCCGTGCGTGTTGCCCACGGCAAGTGCGTCGATCTGCTCGCGTGTTACGTATTCAATTGAGAAGCCAAGCTCACGTGACCTTGCCGTCAAAAAGCCGATCTCTCGCGCCTTGGAGCGTTTTTTTTCTTGGTCGATCCACACGCGCTCGACCTTGCGGTCGTTGCAGTCGCCCGCGTTCAGGAGTGCCGAGAGCGAGGTCATTCCTTCAAAAATATTGGAGCTTGCAAATTTATCCTGTTCTTTTTGCATGATCTTCCTCGTTTTGTTCATATTTTCATTGGGTTTTTACATATAATGATACCGAAACGCTTGCAAATTTGATAAGGGGGAAATTTGAAAAGATGATGGTATCGGCTTTTGGCGGGCGCGAGCGGTGTGTGGTCTTGGGAGAGTATCTGGTTGAGAAGCAAGCCACCGTTCGCTCTGCCGCGCAGGTCTTTGGAATCAGTAAAAGCACCGTACATAAGGACGTGACCGTGGTGCTCAAGGGGGTCAATCAATCGCTCTTTCGAGAGGTTCAGGAGCTTTTATATAAAAACAAGCAGGAACGCCATATTCGCGGTGGAGAAGCCACGAAGCAAAAATACAGCGAACGCGGCCGCGTCAAATGAGGTTATCTTTGAGGAAGATTCCAAAAGGCGCGGCTTTGATGCAAAAGCCTTTGACAGTCCGCAACGGATAGATGATCTGTTGCGGCTTTTTGATAGTCGGAAAGATCGTGTTGAAGGAGCTTTCCAAGTGAGTTCGAGCTTGTGCCGAGCAGGACTGTTTTGTTTTGCGCAAGGATCGAAGAGATCTGCCGACACAGTGCGGCGTCGTCCAATGCGCGGAAGTGGAACTGATAGACGGCATGAGGGATCCGAAAGAGCTTTTCGACGATCTCCTTGGGATAGAAGGTGGAGTAAAGCTCACACGAGGTCAGAAGCAGACGTAATCGATGATCGTAGAGAAGCCGATGAAGCTCGCGATCCATCCAACCGTTGTAATCGCCCCAAGGAAGCTGCAGGGCAAGATAGCGATCCTTTCCAAACGAAAGACGATTCAGATGCTCGGTCTCGGAAAGCCCTTGCGAAAGATATACGCGCGGGACAAGCTTGATTTTCAGATGGGTTGGAAGCTTTTCGCGCAAGCGATCCTCATACTGCTCCAGACCAAGCAGAAAGAGCGGCACTGAGCCACGACGCGCGTCGTATTCGGGCATAACGGCAAAGTGGGAGACACCGAAGCGCCGATCCAGATATTCCATTGCTTGTATTGCCTCACCCGGAAAACCGTCGCCCGAGGAAATGCGAAAGCTCCAATCCACAAGATGATCCATAGTCAATCCTTTTGTTGAACAATTTTTACATCCATTATTATAACACAAAGTCCGTCCCTCGTCAAGAAAAAAATGCCCCAATCGCTTTTTCATGAGGATTTTTTGTCCTGAGTGTATATTTTTTCAAAAAAATGAAAAAATTATGACGCTTTAAAGCAAAAAAGTGTTGACAAATCGAGAACAAGTGTGTATAATTAGTGTATGGCAAATGGATTTGCTAAAATCACACAAAGGAGACTCATAAGATTATGAAACTTTCCAAGAAAATTTTGACGCTGGCACTTGCCGCCATCATGCTCCTCTCGGTTTTGAGCATGGCTTCCTGCTCCGCCGCGAACCCCGCGGAGAAGAATACCAAGATCAAGATCGGTCTGACAGGTCCCCTGACGGGCGGTGCCTCGATCTACGGTATCGCAGTCAAGAACTCGGCTCAGCTCGCGGTTGATGAGATCAACGCAGCAGGCGGTCTTGACGGTATTCAGTTCGAGCTTGTCATGCATGACGACAAGCACGACGCTACCAACGTCCCCAACCTCTACGCAGATCTTTACGAGAAGGGCATGCAGGTCTCTCTCGGTACGGTTACCACCAAGCCGGGTCTTGAGTTCAAGAGCCTGTCGGCTGACGACAACGTTTTCTTCCTGACGCCCTCCGCAACGGGTGACGATATCCCCGGCAACGCAAACGGCTATCAGATGTGCTTCTCGGATTCCAATCAGGGAACCGCTGCCGCAAAGTTCTTCAACGAGAACTATAAGGGTAAGTCGGTCGGTGTCTTCTACAAATCCGACGACGAATATTCCAAGGGCATTTTTGACAACTTCAAGGCGGCTCTCGACGCGTCCTTCACGCTGACCGAGGCGGTCTTCACGGGCGAGGCAAGCACCTTTGACTCTCAGATCCAGACCCTGAAGAACTGCGAGATCGTCTTTATGCCGATCTACTACACCCCCGCGTCTCAGTTTATGACGCAGGCGAACGGCGTTGAGAACAGCATCACCACCTACTACGGCTGTGACGGCTTTGACGGTATCGACGCGATCGAAAACTTCGACATCAACACCGTAAAGCAGGAGATCTCCTATCTGTCGCACTTCAACTCCAACGCGACCGAGGGACCTGCCGCAGACTTTATCAAGAAGTACAACGATAAGTACGACGAGACAAAGGAGCCCATTAATCAGTTCGGTGCGTCGGCATACGACTGCGTTTACGCGATTTTCGAGGCTTTGAAGGTCGCCAAGTCGAACGGCAAGGAGATCACCGCGAATATCTCCGCGTCGGATCTTTGCGAGATCCTCACCGAGGTCTTCAATAGCGAAAGCTTCGTATTCAGAGGCATTACGGGTAAGTGCGAGGGCAATGAAAAGTCCTATATCAGCTGGTCCTCGACCGGTACTGTGCAAAAGGAAGCAATTAAGTACATCGTCAAAGAAAAGACCAACGGCTGATTCCGTTATCATTCCACAAGCAATTGCTGACGATCGCTCGTCAGCAATTGTTTGTTACAAGAAGGAGTAGGGAACAAAATGGAATTTTTAATTACCTTTTTAAACGGCTTGAGTCTTGGCGGTATATACGCGATGATCGCGCTGGGCTACACCATGGTCTACGGCATTGCGAAGATGCTCAACTTTGCGCACGGTGACATCATCATGGTGGGCGGATACACGATTTTGGTGTTCCTTGCGTTTGATCCGATCGTTGCGATCGTTGCGGCGGTGATCTTTTGTATGCTCGTGGGCATTGTGATCGAAAGGATCGCGTACAAGCCCTTGCGCGGGGCATCGCCCTTGGCGGTACTGATCACGGCGATCGGTATCAGCTATCTGTTGCAGAGCATTGCGCAGATGTGCTTCGGCTCGGCACCCAAGTTTGTGGTGATCGCAGATCTTGGCACCGTTAAGCTTGGCGGGATCGCGATCGGATATTCCACCATTATCACGCTCATTTGCTCGGTCGTGATCATGATCGCACTGAACCTGTTTGTCAAATATACGAGAACGGGACGCGCGATGATCGCGGTGTCCGAGGATAAGGGAGCGGCACAGCTGATGGGCATCAATGTCAACTCCATTATTATGATCACCTTTGCCATTGGCTCGGCTTTGGCGGCGCTGGCAGGTCTTTTCTTCCTGCTCAAGGCTCCCACCATCAATCCCACGTTCGGCGCACTTCCGGGTATCAAGGCGTTTACGGCGGCAGTTATCGGCGGGATCGGATCGATCCCCGGAGCTATGGTCGGTGGTCTTTTGCTGGGCGTGATCGAGTGCGTGGCGCAGTCGGTCCCCGCGATCGCACCTTACACCGATGCCATTGAATTTTCGATCCTGATCGTTTTGTTGCTCGTAAGACCTACGGGACTGTTGGGGAAGAAGAGAAGGGAG
>JAZRIE010000074.1:0-1970 GCA_045645105.1 Eubacteriales bacterium
ACCATTGGACTTGCAGATGGTATGAAGCGCATCGGCAAGAACGTGGTAGTGGCACTGCGTGAGCCTTCGCTCGGTCCCGTGTTTGGGATCAAGGGCGGTGCGGCAGGCGGCGGATGGGCGCAGGTCGTTCCCATGGAGGACATCAACCTGCACTTTACGGGAGATTTCCACGCCATCGGTGCGGCAAACAACCTTTTGGCGGCAATGCTGGACAACCATATCTATCAGGGCAATGCTCTCAATATTGATCCCCGACGCATCACCTGGAAGCGTTGCGTGGATATGAACGACCGTCAACTGCGTTTCGTCACCGACGGTCTTGGTGGGCGTGTCAACGGTGTCCCGCGCGAGGACGGTTACGACATTACCGTGGCATCCGAGATCATGGCGGTGTTCTGTCTTGCAAGCTCGATCACCGACCTCAAGGAGCGTTTGTCTCGTATCGTCGTGGCGTATACCTACGACGAAAAGCCCGTGACGGCAGGACAGCTTGGCGCGGTAGGTGCTATGGCGGCATTGCTTAAGGATGCGCTCAAGCCCAACCTTGTGCAGACGCTTGAGGGAACTCCCGCGTTCGTACACGGAGGTCCGTTTGCCAATATTGCGCACGGATGCAACTCGGTGATCGCGACCCGCATGGCAATGAAGCTTGGCGATTATGCCGTTACCGAGGCAGGCTTTGGCGCCGATCTCGGAGCTGAGAAGTTCCTCGACATCAAGTGCCGCATGGCAGGACTGACGCCCTCTGCGGTGGTCGTGGTCGCAACCGTTCGCGCACTCAAGATGCACGGCGGCGTTGCCAAGACCGAGCTGAATACCGAAAACCTCGAGGCGCTCGGAAAGGGACTTCCCAACCTGCTTCGTCACGTTTCCAATATTCGCAACGTCTATAAACTGCCCGCAGTGGTGGCAGTCAACCGTTTCCCGACCGATACCGACGCTGAGATCGACGAGATCATTCGTCAATGCCGTGCGCTTGGCGTGAACGTGGTTCTGTCCAACGTCTGGGCGGAAGGCGGTAAGGGTGGCGAGGAGCTGGCTCGTGAGGTGGTTCGTCTGTGCGAGGAGGAGAAGGGCGACTTTACCTATTCCTACGAGCTTGACGGAACGATCGAGGAGAAGATCGAAGCAATCGTCAAAAAGATTTATGGAGGCGACGGCGTGTCCTTCCTGCCTGCGGCAAAGAAGCAGATCGCGCAGCTTACGGCGCTGGGCTTTGATAAATGCCCTGTTTGTATGGCAAAGACGCAGTACAGCTTCTCGGACGACGCGACCAAATTGGGAGCACCGAGTGGATTTACGGTTACCGTGCGCAATGTGAAGGTCAGCGCAGGCGCGGGCTTTGTCGTGGCGCTCACGGGCGACATTATGACCATGCCGGGTCTTCCCAAGGTGCCTGCCGCCGAGCGGATCGACGTGGACGAAAACGGCAAGATTACGGGTCTGTTCTGATCCATAAGGGACAAAATGCGGGGAGAAGCAAACCGTCTTCTCCCCGCCAAATGTTTTGAAGCAAGCGGTATTGTCCAAATACTTCAGAATTTTGAGAAAGCCACCATCGAATTGAAGGAAAATTTTGCTGTTTTTTGCGGTTTAGTTATTGAAAAACGCGGCATATTATGATATAATATACGCACCACACAAAATTTTATATTTTTTTGCGCTGTTAGAAGTGCCGCATTTTTATTTATTTTTGGTAAAAATGCAGGCTCTCTTTTTCGCATTTCTAATAGTGCAGAAAATTTTGTGTGGTAACAAAAACAGGGCTTGCGTTTTTCGGTGCGTACAGCCTTGTGCTTGTACGCACTTTTATTTTGTATCCTGAAAACCACCAGCAGTGCTGGTGGTTCCAAAAAGCTTTAGCTTTGCCCAGTTTATTTATCCGAGCGAAGCGAGGAACCCGCCCCTTTGCAAATAATAAAATTCAAGCTAACAAAATGACTATAAATATTTACTATTTCAATAGTGGT
>JAZRIE010000075.1:0-1718 GCA_045645105.1 Eubacteriales bacterium
AAAAGCATGCTGATCCGCTTTCGCGACACCGGCGTGAAGCTTGTTGTGGACTCCCGCTCGTTTGGTCTTGACGACCTCTTGGACGTTCGTCCTTGGCTGATCAAGCCCAACGAGGAGGAGATCGGTGCATACATCGACGTCGCGATCCAAACACCGAACGACGCCGCGGCGGCAGCAGAGTCCTTGCGCACCCGAGGGCTTGAAAACGTGATGATCAGTCTTGGTGAGAGAGGTGCAATCCTCTCCTGCATCGACGGCAATTACTTTGCAAAGGCGCCATGCGTCAAAGTACTTTCCACGATCGGTGCGGGCGACAGCTCGATCGGCGGATTTTGCGCCGCCGCCAGGGCAGGTATGCCTTATTCAGAAATGATCCGCTATGCGGTAGCCTACGGCTCCGCCGCCTGCATGACAGAGGGCACACGCCCACCGGAAGCCGAGGCGGTAAAGACCCTGCTAGCGCAAATAAGTGTTACCAAGCTTTGATCCAAAAGGTGCCCGGGACCGATCCCTGCGATACATATTCGTGGGGATCGTTTCTTTTTCGTTTTTCACAATTTTTTTGCTTTTTTCTATGATTTGTTTGTCGTATTTTGTTGACTTTACAAAACGATTGTGTTATAATAAACGCAATGAAAGAAAATTCTTTCAAATAAATAAAAGAAGGGGTACTCTCATGGCAAAGAACTTAGTTTACGACATCCACGACAAGCCGCGCTTCGGCAACATGCTCATCTTCGCGCTCCAACAGTTGCTGGCAATCTTAGCCGCAACCATCGCAGTCCCCACCATCATCGGTCTCCCCACACAGATCCCCGCCGCCATCTTCGGCGCAGGTATCGGCACTCTGGTCTATCAGGTCTTTACCCGCTTTAAGAGCCCCGTCTTTCTGGGCAGTTCCTTCGCATTCCTCAGCTCGCTCGGCGTTGCACTGGCTTACGGCTATTGCGGTATCGTCCTCGGATCGATCGTTGCAGGTCTTGTTTACGTCGTGATCGCCATGATCATTCGCTTTGTTGGAACCAAATGGATCGCAAAGCTGATGCCCCCCGTAATTATCGGTCCTACGGTCACGCTGATCGGTCTTTCCCTGGCAGGTGCCGCTATGGGCGACATCGTCAAGGCAAACAACTCCGCACTGCACGGCTCCTACAACCTCGTCGCGCTCTTGTGCGGTCTTGTGACCTTTATGACCGTTGTGATCTGCTCTACGCAGAAGAAATACACCATGCCGCGTCTCGTACCCTTTATTCTCGGTATCGTCGCGGGCTATGCGACGGCTTCGGTGTTTACCGTGATCGGCATGATCGCCAACGTTGACTACCTCATGATCCTGAATTGGAGTCCGATCGTCAATACCTTTGTAGCGGCTGACGGAAGCTTCCAAGGACTGTCCGCGTTTATCAGCATTCCCGACTTTGCGCTGGTCGAAGCGATCCGTGAGCTGACAAGCGGCACGATCTCCCCCGAGGTGCTTGCCGCTAACAAAGACGCTACGCTCATCACGCTTGGCGGTATTGCCGAGGTTGTGATCGCGTTCCTGCCCGTGGCTCTCGTGGTCTTTGCCGAGCATATTGCCGACCACAAGAACCTTTCTTCCATCATCGAACGCGACTTGATCGAGGATCCCGGTCTTGACCGCACCCTGCTTGGTGACGGCGTAGGCTCGATTGCAGGAACGCTGTTCGGTGTATGTCCCAACACAACCTACGGAGAGT
>JAZRIE010000076.1:0-7171 GCA_045645105.1 Eubacteriales bacterium
CACAGTATTCACGCTCAGGCGCGCATACTGTAATCGTCTTTCGGGAAAAGGGTTATCAAGAGGAAATCCCTCATTATGTCTGCTTCTCAGACCTTTCGTTTGGTTGGATTCCTTTTTACACAAAATTTTTCGGGCTGCCACAATAGAATACCTCTCGGGCGAAAAAACTCATCCTTTTTCGCCCTTTTGGTGCTTCTTTTATTACCTCAAAATTTTTCTCAATTATTTTCAAAAAAACTATTGACTTTTCTTAGCAGGTTTACTGCTTTTTTCCACACAAAGGTATATCTGTTAGCATTTGCCTCGATCTTGGTTCCGTCGATGAATACGTTTTTGAAGCGTACCTCTCCTATTTCATACAGCTTTTCCACAAACTGATAGAATAATTTCTCGATCACCTTTTCAAGACGCTTGCTTTGAAATCTTGCGAGAGTCGTATGATCCGGCACCGGTTCTCCATTCAGTATCCACATGAATCTGATGTCGTTGTTGCAGGCTTCTTCGATCTCTCGTCCCGAATATTTGCCCTGCATATATCCGTAGACGGTGAGCTCGAACAACGTGATCGGATTGTGCTTTCTCCACGTTCGCACGTACGTTTCGAACAACTCCGTGTAGTCCAATTCCTCGCATTTTTCGATCAGTTTTCTGACGGGATCCTTCTCCGAAATATTTTTTTCGTAATTAAATGGCAAAACTACTTGATTTCTGTCTCTCATTATGGTATAATTATCTCGCTTTCTTGTAGGTTTTTGTAGCAATTAAATTATACAACAAAGCAAGCGACAGCTCAATACCTTTTCGGTAAAAAGCTGTCGCTTTTTCTTTTTTACGGGGGCTTAATGCAACAGCCCCCTCGAGAAGCCACCCTATTCAACTATCTAAAACGCTCTGTGCGGCGGCGAGGATACCGATCTTTCCGCTCTCGTAGGTCAAGCCGCCTTGGAAATAGGCGGTATAGGGCGGACGGAGCGGTCCGTCGGCGGAAAGCTCGATCGAGCTTCCCTGCGTGAACGCGCCTGCCGCCATGATGACGCGGTCGCTGTATCCGGGCATTGCCCACGGCTCGGGCGTGACGAACGAATCGACGGGCGAGCCCTTTTGAATACCGCGACAGAAGGCGCAAAGACCTTCCTCGCTTCCCGTGATGACCGACTGAATGATGTCATGGCGTTCCTCATCCCAGCGCGGCTCGACCTCGTAGCCAAGCTCCTGGAAGATGTACGCCGCCAGATGTGCGGTCTTGAGTGCCTGCGCGGTGGTGTGGGGCGCATAGAACAGCCCCTTGTACATCAGCTTATTCTGCCCCATGGTCGCGCCGACCTCAGCACCGATGCCGACCGAGGTCAGGCGGTAGCTTGCAAGCTCCACGGCGCGGCGCGTGCCTGCGAGATAGCCGCCGGTCTCTGCCATACCGCCACCCGGATTTTTGATCAGCGAGCCGATCACAAGATCGGCGCCAACCGCACACGGCTCGACCGTTTCCACAAACTCGCCGTAGCAGTTGTCCACCACGATATAGACGTTGGGGGAGATCGATCGCACGAACCTGACAAGCTCGCCAATATCGGCAACGCTCAGCGTCTTGCGGTTCAGATATCCCTTAGAGCGTTGTACGAACACCATTTTGACCGCGTCTCCAAGCTTTTTGAGCTTGTCCCCTATCTCGTCAAAATCAAAGCTTCCGTCGGCGTGCAGCTCGGTCTGCTCGTAGCGCACACCGAAATCTCTGAGAGAGCCGTCGCCCGCGTTGCCCGTCAGTCCGATCACCTCTTCAAGCGTGTCGTAGGGCTTGCCCGCGACTGAATACATGACGTCGCCGGGGCGCAGAATACCGAAAAGACCGATCGACAGCGCGTGCGTACCGCTCACGATGCCGTGTCGCACGATCGCCGCCTCTGCCCCCATGACGTCCGCCCAAATGGCGTCAAGCGTGTCTCTGCCGCGGTCGTCGTAGCCGTAGCCGCTCGTGGACTGAAACATTCCGTCCGACACGCGATGCTCGCGAAAGGCGTCCATTACCTTTTGCGTGTTTTCATAGGAAATGCGGTCGATCTGTGCAAATCGAGTAGCGAGAGCTTCCTCGGCGCGCACCGCCAATTCGTTGATACGATCTGAAAAAATCATGTTTACTGTTTCCTTTTTTGTACTTCTTTTTCGGTCAGATGACGTAATCGTCGGGATCAAGGCTGGGAAATTCGGTCTCGCGTGCCGCCGCGCGGTTGGTAATGTCGTCGTAGAAGGCGGCGGTTGACGTGATCTCATAGGCGCTCAAAACGTACGAACCGACCATAATACCAAATCCGCAGGTTACGATTCCGCACAGGAGCAACAAAAACACCCAACCGATAAAGCTGAACTGCAAGCAGAACAAACGCCACTTGCGTCCCTTCATCAGCGACGCAGAATTGCGCATGACATCGATCGCGCGCATTTCAGGATACTCCGCAAGAATGTAAAACACCATACTGTAGCGGTAAACGAAAACGAAAATTAAGACGAAGGTAATGATATACCCCGTGATCGACATGACTGCAAGGATGAGCGCCTGCATAGCTTCGCTTGCGACCAATGCTGAAAGGACAGCCCCTACTACCACGAACAGAATGAACGGAAGCAGTGTCAAAATAAGCTTTAAGCCGTAAAGGATCGACACCTTGATCGATTTCCCAAAGCCGGTTTTAAAGCCCGAGAACATCTTGGAAAATTGAATGGGCTTGCCGTCAATGACGTCGAGATGGATGCGGTAAAAGCCTACCGTGAGCGGAGCCGAGACAAACAGCACGGCAAGAAGCATGACCGCGTAGCACACAAGCATCATCGGGAGCATGAAGGTA
This sequence comes from Eubacteriales bacterium, assembly GCA_045645105.1. GTDB lineage: Bacteria > Bacillota > Clostridia > Oscillospirales > CAG-272 > UMGS1865. The sequence goes on from JAZRIE010000076.1 coordinate 2,838, forward strand.
GGGTCCTCTATATTGCCCTCATTTGCAATGACCTGAAGGATCATAACGATGTAAAACGGAATGATACCCACCATCATTGCGGTGGATTGCAAGATCGCCCACACAAAGCTTGCAACCGACGCTAAGGGAAGCTTTCCCTTAAGTGCCGCTTTTGCGCGCGAGCGATAATACGCCGCGTTCTTCACGACAGGTATTTGAAACTGTTCGGGCTCATAGGGCTGATAGGGTTGATAATTCTGATCCATTTTTGTTCTCCTTGGTTTATAATATTTTACTTTTTATTATGTAAACAACTTTATTGGAGTTTTCAGGGTCTCGGTGGCCCCTGAAAACTCGCGGTAGTACCTGACGAGCCGTCCACAAACACTCCCAATTTTGCCCTGAATAAAGGTTCGCGGCAAACTATAAACACTTTTATCCATTCTAACAATGCGGTGAAAGTTTTTGGGGGTGTCGAACGCGGCTTGACGCGTTTTCCTTTATTACAAAAAGGGTCTGACGAAAAAAACAAAAGCTCAAAACGCCCTTACGATCTCGCAGAATACGTCCCCGCGCTCCTCGAAGTTTCGGAAGGCGTCAAAGCTCGTGCAGGCGGGGGAAAGCAGAACGGTGTCGCCCTCTTTGGCGATGCTCCGCGCCAACTCCACCGCGCCGCGGAAGTCGGGGTCACGGTAGATCGGCAATTCACCGCTTTGCACCTCGGGATGCGACAACAGCACAGTGCGGATCTTCTCTGCGGTCGCCCCCGTCAGCACGACCGCCTTGGCACGCGCGCAAAGCACGTCGGCAAGCGGCTCGAACGACAGATTTTTGTCGGCACCGCCGCAGATAACGATCGGCTTTTGCTCAAGTGCCGAAAGTGCCGCCGCCGTTCGCGTGGGGCTGGAGTCGATTGAGCTGTTGTAGTAGGTCACGCCGTCCAGAACGCGAACACGCTCCAAGCGATGACGTACTCCCGTAAAGCGTTTTGCAACGTCGAGAAGGCCTTCCACCGACACAAGCCCTTCGGTCAGTGCGATAGCGGTCATGTAATTTTCGAGGTTGTGCACCCCCGGTAATAGGATCTCGTCCACGCGCAGCTTCGCATCTTCATGCTTTCCGTCACTATGGTAGATCCAACCGTCCCGCGCATACACCGCACAATCGCCGTCTCTAAGAAGCGGCAAAAATTCGTCATACGAGCGTCGCTTCGACGAAAAGAGCGTAACGCGTCCGCGCCGCTCCCGTAACAGCTCCACACTCGGCGCGTTTTCGGCGTTGAGAACGAGCATTTGATTTTCCGCGTGACGGTACAAATTGGTCTTAGCACGAATATATTCGTCAAGGTCGGTATGCCAATTCAGGTGGTTTGGCGACAGATTGGTGATCGCCGCGCGCTCTGCCGATCGCCCCACGGTCTGCAATTGAAAGCTCGAAAGCTCGGCTACGGCGTAATCGTCGGCGGTCATTTCGTCCACACGCGGGAGAAGCGGCTCTCCGATGTTGCCGCCCACAAACACACGCCCCCTGCCGCGCCGCTTACACTCGCCTTCAAGAAACAGCCCCGTGAGCGTGGTGGTCGTCGTTTTTCCGTCGCTCCCCGTCACGCCGATCACGGTAGCGGGCGTCAGCTCCAAAAAAAGCTCCATTTCCGAGGTCAGGATCGCGCCTCGCTTGATCGCCGCCGCAAATGCGGGCAGATCGGGTCGCAGTCCCGGTGACCGAAAGATCAACTGCGCGTCGAGGCTGTCGAGATACGACTCTCCCAAGCAAAGACGCACGCCTTTTGCTTCCAATCGGTCAGCGATCTCGGCAAACGCATCGCGCGTTTTGCGGTCGCACGCCGTGACATACGCACCGCGTTCAAGCAAAAAGTCGATCAGAGGCAGATTGGAGATCCCAAGTCCTACCACGGCGCAGCTGACGCCGCGCAAATTTCGAAATTGGTCGGTTTTCAATTCACTGCGCCCCCTCCTGCGATCTATTCATAAATATTATATTCCATTTTGCCTCAACTTGCAAGAGGAAAACAGAAAAAACTTCTTTTTTTCAAAAAAGTTGCTTTTTCCCCCTTTTCAAAACCGCAATTATCTGTTATAATAAAGCGTAGAAAATGATAAAAACAAGGAACGAAAAAATATGTCTGTTCAAACCGTACAATTTGAAAAACGACGGAAAGGCTCACACAAATGGCAACAAAAGAAACCGCAAAGCAGCAATATGATAACCAAAGCATCAAGGCACTCAAGGGTGCCGACCGCGTGCGTAAGCGTCCTGCCGTCATCTTCGGCTCAGACGGACTTGAGGGCTGTCAGCACTCTTTTTTTGGGATCCTCTCCAACTCGGTGGACGAGGCGCGCGAGGGACACGGAAGCGAGATCCGCATCAAGGTCTTTCGCGACAAAAGCATTGAGGTGGACGACCGCGGACGCGGCGTGCCGCTTGGCTGGAACGAAGCCGAGGGACGATGGAACTGGGATCTTATTTACTGTGAGCTTTATGCGGGCGGTAAATACGACAACAACTCCGACGGCTCCGCCTACGAATACTCGCTCGGACTGAACGGTCTCGGTGCCTGCGCCACACAGTGCAGCTCCGAATTTATGGTAGTCAAGTCATACGACGGCAAAACCGAGCGCAAGATCAGCTTCAGGCGCGGCGAGGTGGACGGCGAGCTTGAGGAACGTCCGCTCACCCCCAAGGAAAAACGCACGGGTACCGTTGTGCATTGGCGCCCCGACCTTGAGGTCTTTACCGATATTAACATTCCATTGGAATTTTTTGAGGACACCTTGCGCCGTCAGTCGGTGGTCAACGCGGGAATTGCCTTTATCCTGCTGATCGAGCAGGACGACGGCAGCTTTGCCGAGCAAAGGTTCTTCTACGAAAACGGCATTTCGGACTATCTGGGCGAGCTGGTTGGCGAGACCGCTCTGACGGCTCCCGTCAGCTGGCATCTTGAAACGCAGGGACGCGACCGTGAGGACAAGCCCGAATACAAGCTGAAAGCCGACATTTCCTTCTGCGTGGCAAACACCGTCAATGCGCTCGAATACTATCATAACTCAAGCTATCTCGAGCATGGTGGCTCCCCCGACCGCGCTGTGCGTCTGGCGTTTACCTACGCGCTCGACAAATATCTGAAAGCAAACAATCGCTACGGCAAAAACGAGAGCAAGATCACCTTCAACGATGTCGCCGACTGTCTCGTTCTGGTGATCAACAGCTTCTCCACCATGACGTCCTACGAAAACCAGACAAAGAAGGCGATCACGAACACCTTTATCTGCGACGCACTCAACGACTTTATGCGTCAGCAGCTTGAGATCTACTTTATAGAAAATCCCAAAGCCGCCGAGCTGTTTGCCAATCAGGTACTGATCAATAAGCATAGCCGAGAGTCTGCCGAGCGCGCGCGTGTGGACGTCAAAAAGAAGCTTGCCGGCTCGATCGATGCCGCAAACCGCGTGGAGAAGTTTGTCAACTGCCGCTCTAAGGACCCCAACGTGGCAGAGCTTTATATCGTGGAGGGCGACTCTGCACTGACCTCGTGTAAGCTCGGTCGTGCCGCCGAGTATCAGGCGATCATTCCCGTGCGCGGCAAAACCCTCAACTGCCTGAAAAGCGACTACGACAAAATCTTTAAAAGCGAGATCATCACCGATCTGCTCAAGGTCATCGGTTGCGCTGTGGAGATCCACAGCAAGAAAAAGAGCGACATGAGCGCATTCGATCTGAACAACCTTCGTTGGTCCAAGATCATCATCTGTACCGATGCCGACGAGGACGGCTTCCAGATCCGCACGCTCCTGCTCACCCTCTTTTACCGTCTGCTCCCCACCCTTCTCAAGGAGCATAAGGTATTTATCGCCGAGTCTCCGCTCTTTGAGATCACCACAAAGGACGAGACCCTCTTTGCCTACGACGAATTTGAGAAAGCCGAGATTCTCAAAAAGCTCGGCAACAAAAAATACACCCTGCAGCGCTCCAAGGGTCTTGGTGAAAACGAGCCCGAAATGATGTGGCAGACCACCATGAACCCCGAAACGCGCCGCCTCATCTCGGTCTCACCCGCCGACGCCGCCGCTACCGAATTCATGTTCGATACACTCCTTGGCGACAATCTCCCCGCGCGCAAGCAGTTCATCACCGAAAACGGCAGTCGATATATGAAGGATATTGATGTGTAAGTAGGGCGCGGGATTTTTTGTGGGGAAACTTCTTGAAGAAAAGTAAACGCGGCAAGCCGCGTTGTCAGCGGCAGAGCCGCTGCGCTTCCCACACCCCTTCAAAACTTTTAACGCATTTTATGGATAGATAAACGCGTTTATGCTCTGCCCCAAACGATTGTTTAG
>JAZRIE010000077.1:0-1876 GCA_045645105.1 Eubacteriales bacterium
CATATTCTGATCTCCACGTCAACGCCCAACGCCTTGATCGAGGAGGTCGCGGAGCGGTACGGTCTTCCGCTTTTTATCAATACGGGAGAGCGCGGGATCACGGGGGATTGGAATTATGCTATGTCGCAAGCCAAAACGCCGTATGTGACCATTGCACATCAGGACGATCTCTACGAGCCGACCTACACCGAAAGTGTTTTGCAAAAAGCGCAAAAAAGCAAGCATCCCATTCTGCTCTTTACCGAATATTTTGAGATCCGCGACGGCGAGCGTGTTTACAAGAACAGTCTTCTCCGTATCAAACGAATGATGAACATCGGGTATCGTCTCTTTCCGAACGGCAGATGGGCAAGATTGCGCGTGCTGTCGATCGGCAATTCGATCTGTTGTCCCGCCGTCACCTATGCCGCAGATGCCTGCAAGGACTTCAAATTTGACGGCAGCTTCAAATTTGCCTGCGATTGGGACGCATGGGATCGCTTGGCGCGTCAAAAGGGCGCGTTCCTCTACATATGCAAGCCGCTTGTGGGACATCGCATCCACGAGGAGTCCGAGACCACAAAGCAAACGGCAACCGATGGGCGCGCGCGTGAGGAATACACCATGTTCTGCCGCTATTGGGGAGAGGGCATGGCGCGACGCCTTGCCAAATTCTACGCCAAGGGCGCAGACAGCAATCAACTTTGAGAAAGGAAACGACCAAGAATGCAATCAAAGCTTCTGATCATCATTCCCGCCTACAATGAGGCGGAAAACATCGAGCGTGTGGTGGACGACCTGATCCAAAACTACCCGCAGTACGACTATCTGATCATCAACGACGGCTCGCGCGACGCAACGCGTGAGATCTGCCGCCGCAAAGGCTACCGTTTCGTCGATCTTCCCATCAACGTGGGACTTACCGACGGCGTGCAAACGGGCATGATGTACGCCTACCGTCACGGCTACGACTATGCGCTTCAGTTCGACGGCGACGGTCAGCACGATCCGCGCTACATTGCCGATATGCTGGAAGCCATGAAGGAATGTGACATTTGCGTGGCGTCTCGTTTCGTCGATCAGAAAAAGCCGAAGGGACTGCGCATGCTCGGCAGTAACATCATTCAGTTTACCTTGAAGCTGACCACACGCAAGACAGTAAAGGATCCCACGTCGGGCATGAGAATGTTCAACCGCGCCACAATGAAGGCGATGGCAGAGCATGCCGATTACGGTCCAGAGCCAGACACGCTGGCGCATTTGATCCGTAGCGGCGCGCGCGTCAAAGAGGTGCAGGTGGAAATGCACGAGCGGATCGCGGGAGAGAGCTATCTGAGCTTTTCGCGGTCGATCAAATATATGCTGCATATGTGCTTTTCCATTATGTTTATTCAATGGTGTCGAAAAAAGATCGATCTGAAAGGGGGAAAGAAGCAATGACGGTGACGTTACGCGTTTTGTTGATCATCGCGTCCTTTTTGGTGCTGGTGTTCGTTCTGAAAAAGATCCGTCGCACACAGCTTTACATAGACGACGCGATCTATTGGATCGTTTTCTCCGCGCTTTTGTTCATCATCAGCGTTTTCCCCGAGATCGCGATATGGGCGGCAAAGGTTTTGGGGATCCAATCGCCCGCCAATTTCGTCTTTCTGTTTATGATCTTTATGGTCTTTATCAAGCTCTTTGACCTTGCCCTTGAGCTGTCGGTGCAAAAGCACCGCCTCAACCGTTTGGTGCAAAATCTGGCACTCATGACCGAGCAGGAAAAGGAAGAGAGTGAGGACGGGAAGGATTGACGAACGTACCTGCACTCCATTCTTTTTCTGATCGGTTATGGAAATGAAAATGGAAAATCATTTGCCAAAGAGATAATCAATAAGACTTTTGGATTTTGATT
>JAZRIE010000078.1:0-3510 GCA_045645105.1 Eubacteriales bacterium
AAGCAACGCGTTCCCCACGACGGATGCTCCATGCGTGTGGGATCGGCATACTCGTAAAGCGGATAGCCGTCAAATTCGTAGAGTCCGTGCGCATCCTTGGGGAAATGCGCGGGAACCCAATCGAGGATCACGCCGATCCCCGCCTCGTGAAGCGTATCCACGAAGGACATCAGCTCCTGCGGCGTGCCGTAGCGCGCGCTTGGGGCAAAGTAGCCCGTGACCTGATATCCCCACGAGCCCTCGAAGGGATGCTCGGCGAGCGGCATCAGCTCCACGTGCGTGTACCCCATCTGCTTGACGTAGGTTACAAGCTCCGTGGCAAGCTCGGTGTAGCCAAGAAAGCTGCCGTCGGCGTGTCGCTTCCACGAGCCTGCGTGCAATTCATAAATATTGATCGGCTGACTGCCTGCTCTCTCGCGTGTAAAGCGTTCGCGTCGGTAGCGCATCCAGCCCGCGTCGCGCCATCTGTAGCCGTCAAGAGACGTGATGACGGTCGCCGTTTCGGGTGGTTGTTCCATGAAAAAGCCGTAGGGATCGGCGCGATAGGTCTCGCGGTCGCCCGTGCGGATATAATATTTGTAGCGTTGACCCTCCTTGATCCGTGCGACTTCAACCGAGGTCTCCCAAACGCCGCGCTCGGTCACGCGTGACAGCGGCAAGGCATTCCCCTGCCAATCGGTAAAGTCTCCGCACAAGGAAACCTCGTCGGCTCGTGGCGCCCAAACGCGAAAAACATAATGCTCTCCCTCGCGGTGTGCCCCCAAATAGTCGTAGGCGCGGCACGAGGTACCCTGATGAAAAAAGTAGGGAGCGGCGTCGTTTGGATCGCTCAAACAAGCCCTTTTCGCTTCCTTGCCTTTTTTTCGCATGACTTGCCGTTCCTTCCCTTCTTCGTTCTCTTCATTAATATTATAACACAGATAATATGTAAATCAAAGTCAATTTCAAAAAATTCGGGAGTTTGACCAAAATTACGGCAAAATCACTACAAGCAAGCGCAAAACCCTGCAAAAGTCTTTTGGTTTTTGTCATTTTCGTCAAAACGCGGATCTCTATACACAAAAAGACACCGAAACAAATACTGTGCAATTTAACTCAAATTCAAACATCTTTTTGTGCATGAAAACCAATTATATAAAAGATCATTGTTATTTTATCACAAACAACCACCCTTGTCAATGTGCAACATTACCCAATGTTAAAACATTTTTCACTTTTTGTGCAATCTTGTGGTATTTTTCGTCTTTTTTTTCGTTTTTAAGAGCATTGTCGACGCTCGAGCCATATTACGTCGTATTGTAAACACGCGTCGGAGTAGGATATGAGGCCTCCCGCCTCGTCAAGACGCAGGATCTCACCATTCTGAAAATGAAGCTCGTAAGTCGTATCCTCTTTTTTTACCGCAGTATGCTCGGAAAGCTCCAGCAGACATGACACGGGAGCAAGAAGTCCTTCAAGGCTCTCGGCATCAAGCCGCGCCGAGACTCCCGACCGAACGATCTCTGCCTCGCCCTGTACACAGCCATTTCCATCGCACCGTGCCTCGACCGCAATACCCGCCAGAGTTTTCGGCGCGATATATTCAATGCGGATCATCACGTCACCCTCCACGGGAACCACGCCGATCTTTGCCGAAAAGTCATCGCCGTCGCGCACACCTCTGATCTCCGCCGAAAAAGCGGTATCGCCGAAGGGCCGCTCATTCAGTTGAAATCGCTCGCCACGCGCACACCCCTGCGTAAAAAGAAGAAGAACTCCCAAAATCACCGCTATCCATCTTTTCATGCCGTCCTCCCACAGATTCAAAATATTGATTTTGCAAAAACGTCATCCTGCATGATCGCATTAAAGATAATATATGCAGGAGATGACAGGCTTATGAAGTGTTTTCATAAATTTACGGTAAAAATTTCTGCACCATTTTTGCAAAGTTTCTTCGTCAACTTTTAAAAAGGCATTGCAATATTTGTCTTGTTATGATATAATATAGGTTGGATAATAGCAAATCGGCGTCGGGCATGCTCCGAGTGCCGAAAAAATCGCGAGGGTGGGGTGAACAAAATCGAATATATCTATAAATTGTATTCATCTCTGACCGAGCTGGAGCAGAGAAAGACCTGGGCAGAGATCGATCTTGACGCGTTGCGCAGCAATTATCGTCTCATTCGGAGCCGAGTTGTCGAAACGAGCCCCAACACGCGAATCATTGCCGCGGTCAAGGCAGAGGCTTACGGTCATGGGGCTCCCGCCTGCGTTCGCACCCTGCTTGGCGAGGGCTGCAGCTTTTTTGCCGTCTCCTGCATTGACGAGGCAGTTGCCGTGCGCGCAGTCTGTGACGGCGAGAACAAAAACGCCGATATTCTGATCCTCGGCTATACACCGCCCGCACTCGCCCCCCAGCTTTGCCGCTTTAACCTGATCCAGACGCTGCTTTCCGAGGACTACGCCGTTCACCTTGATCGCGCGGCTCGCGAAGCCGCCGTGACCGTGCGCACGCACGTGGCGATCGATACGGGCATGAACCGCATCGGCTTTGCCGCGCACAGCGACGACGAGATCCTATCGACCGCCGCCGCGATCGCACGCGTTTCCGCCTTTGCAAATCTTTCGCAAGAGGGAATGTTTACGCATTTCTCTCGCGCCGACGAGCCGCTTGACGGAGATGGCGAGGCATTGACCGACCTGCAAGCCGCGCGCTACCGCGCCGTGCGATATGCGCTGGAAGAGCGCGGGATCCACATCCCCTTTCACCACGCCTGCAACTCCGCGGCAACGCTCCGCCGCCCCGCGGATCACTTTGACGGCGTGCGCGTAGGGCTTTTGCTTTTTGGCGCCTCTCCCTCCCCTTACGCAGGTCTGCCGCTCACGCCCGTGATGAGGCTGAAGACCGTGATCTCACATCTGCACAAGCTTCTCCCCGGTGAGAGTGTCAGCTACGGTGGCACCTATACCGCCGACACCGAGCGCCTGATCGCCACCATTCCCATCGGCTACGCCGACGGCTTTCTGCGTGCCTACAGCGGCGCGACCGTAACGGTTCACACCTCGCACGGAGATCGCTCTGCCCCGATCGTCGGTCGCATCTGCATGGACCAATGCATGATCGACGTCACAGACACAGGCGCATGCACGGGAGACGTGGTCACGCTCTTTGGCGACGCCCCCAATGACGTATCGGCTTATGCTGCCCGCGCCTCCACCATCAATTATGAATCACTCTGCCTGATCTCCTCCCGCGTGACGCGGCGCTATCTTCCCGCAGAGCAATGAAAAAACAGAAAGGATCTTTTCAAAAGGGCATGAAAAAATTCGCTTGTCTTCTTCTCTCACTCCTTTTCCTGACCACCGCACTGACCGCCTGTGAGAAGCCTGTTGATCCCATGGCAAAAAGCGGCTTTCGCGAGCTTTTGATCGACGAAAAAGGGAATGTCAACGCCGTCGTTTCACTTGATCTTACCACGGTACAGGCACACGATGGCGAGACGGTCTCACTATACGAGATCGCCCCTG
>JAZRIE010000079.1:0-2682 GCA_045645105.1 Eubacteriales bacterium
GAGAGTCACTCATGCCCGCGAGGATCTTACTCAGGGTTCCAAGCGGAATCCCAGATTGCTCCGCGAGCTGGTCGTTGGTCATTTTTCTTTCATTTTTTAATTTCTTAATTCGATCGAGATAGGTTTCCATTTTCAGCCCCCTTTTTCCGATTACGGTACTATTATAACACAATTTTTTCGGTTTGTAAATAGGTTTTTGAAAATATTTTTCTTTTTTTGGAAAAAATCTATTGACAAACGCAATTTTTTCTGTTATAATATGCTCGTAAGATTTCCTGTTTTGGAACTTTTGGAGGTAAAGATGAACGCTTATTATGAAAAGAACGGATCATATAATTCCAATAGTAGAATTTTTGAAGGATATTTCACTGAGGTCGAGGTACGCACGGGAAGACTGCAGCAAGTGCTCAAAAAGGCATCCTCTTGCGTAGCGAGCCTCTTGCGCACGCTCTCCGACAGTCGCGTATGCCGCATCGCCAAGGCGGTGACAGTTGCGGTCAGTCTTGTCGGATTTGTCGGTGTGATCGGCGCGATGGAGCGCGGCAGCCTCGGACTTGGCGCAGGTCTTTTGATCGGCGCAGGTCTCGTAGGTCTTGAGTATCTTTGCCTGCGCGGTCGCCGTCAGGCAATCGAAGACTGAAGCATTTCGGCAAGACACTCCCCTACTCTGCGCGCGGCGGCTCTTGCCTCCTCGGGCGAGTTTGCGACCGTGCCGACCTCGAGCAATAAAGAATAGGGTGCCAGCTCCTGGTGGAAGGATGCGTTGCGCAACGATACGGGACGGCAAGCCCCCGCAAGACGCAGGTTCAACCGTTCTCTGAGCTGTAGCGCGAGCGCGAGATTTTCCTGCCAACGCGGATGTGCGGTTCCGTTGCCGTCGCTCCCCACCACCGCCATCACCTGTGCGCTCTCCCCATCCGATGCCACCGTGCGAACGAGCGTCCCCTCGGCGGTCGTAACTGCGTCGCGGTGCAGATCGATCACCAGCCTGATGCTCGGATATTCCCTTAAATATCTTCTGACCGTTTGCTCGGCTCGGCTGTAGGAGCCGCCAAGCGTTGGATCGTCGTGCGTTACCGTGCAGTGAATGGCGGTAACGCCCTTTTCATTTAACGTGCGGCAAAGCTCCTCTCCAACAGAAAGCACGCCTTCCTCTGCGTTGCGCGAGTACGCCGCGTCCCCGATCTCCCCCTCGACGTAAGCACTCCCGCTCGGCAGATACCGCTCACTCGTGTGGGTGTGCAGGATGAGCACCTGCGGTCCGTCAGCCGTTTCCGACGCGTGAAAAAGTGCCTTCCCAAGCAATTCCTCAACGTTGGGGTGATAGACCGTCTCATTATGTATATAGGATCGCCCAAGAGAGAGCGCTGAGAGATCCATCTCCACGATCGGCGTTGCTCCATCGGGGATCGGTTCGGGCGTTTTCCCGTTTGTCGGTGGCTCGGCGGACGGTGGCGTCGCATCGGGAGCCTTCCCTTCGTCTGTCGGAGAATTTTGCTTGTTTCCCCAAAAGGAGCCAAGCCCCCGCATGCCGTCCTCGCCGCTCTGCATCCATACGGCACTTACCGCAAAGGCGGCAAGCAAAATGGCGCAACAGATCAAAAACACGGCAAAACCTCGGTACTTTCCGCGAAAAGTTCCTCCAAGCATAATCTTTTCCTCCCCTGAGGTCGGGGAGCCTATCATAGGATGCTGATCCATTTTCAGTCTCCTTCCGCATTATTCACTCCCTCTACCCTATGCACAAAAAGGCTTTTTTATGCTCAGATCCCATTGGTAAACGCCACGCTGATCGAATCTGCCAAGAGCCTTGAGAACTGCTCGGTGATCGCATCGCTTTCCTTGGGCGAGACAAAAAAGCTACGCCCATTCTCCAAAACCCGTCTGAGCGGATCGCTGACCCTCTCGATCCCCGCCTCACGCAGGGCGTCCCACACCAGCGTGGAGGAATTGACGACCGTCGGAACGCCGACCACGACCACGGGAACCTCCAACGACTCCCCCGTGATCGCCGCACGGTGATTTCCAACCCCCGAGCCAGGCTTGATGCCCGCATCACTGATCTGCACGGTCGATGCCAGACGCTCACAGCTTCGCGCCGCTAAGGCGTCGATCACAACCACCAGATCGGGCTTGACGTACCGCACGGCTCCCCGCAGCAGCTCAAGCGTCTCGATCCCCGTCTGTCCAAGCACGCCGGGTGCTAATGCCGAGAGCGACGAGCAGCCGATCTCCCGATAGAGCCGCCCCTCATGCTCCCGCAAATGCCTCGTGGCAGTCAGACGACCTACCGTCTTCGGACCGATCGCATCGGCGGTCAGCTCAGCGTTTCCAAGTCCCGCGACGAACACACTGAAATCGGCATCAGGCTCGCGTCCGCAAAGCCTTTTTGCCATGTCGCACAGCTCGTCCGCCAGCATGCGAGCAAGCGATTGCATCGCGTCATCTCCGAGTGTGCCGATCCTGCCGCATTCGACCGTGACGTAGGTTCCCATTGGCTTTTCGAGCTTCTTTGCCGCCTGCTCGGTGCAGATCCGCAAGCGGCTGACGTGAAAGCCCTCACGCTCATCCACACTCCAAAACGAGCCCTCCTCGCACACGTCGCCCTTGACGATCTCACACGCAAGGTCTGTTCTTTCGTAAAAATTCACCCTCAACCACTCCTTTTTTTCCGTTTTCACC
>JAZRIE010000080.1:0-4275 GCA_045645105.1 Eubacteriales bacterium
AAAGAGGTGGCATTATCGCAAGAAAGCATCGAAATTATACTTGTTGACAGCTATGATAAATTGCATTACATAAAGTCCTATAAATGCTCGGATAAATTCCCCGAGCAGAGCGGTACGGGTAAGAAACGAAATTCCTTTGAAAACGGAAAAATGAGCGATTATTGGCTTGTCACCTACGACGAAACGCATTTGAAAGTATAAAAACAAGATATGTTCCAAATTATATTACAGAACAAACAGCCCCGACAGATTAAAAAATCTGTTGGGGTTACTTATTTGTTTACTGCGGATCAAATTTGTTTATCCGTAGGGGCGACCATTGGTCGCCCGCGGGCGTTCGATGAACGCCCCTACAAAACAATATCAAACTTCCTTATGAGAAACAGTCTTTGCCTCTTTCTTTTATTTCAACGCAAAAACGTAGGAGTGAGCGAAAAACGCTCAGCTGTGACTTGCGACGGTGCAGGTCAGGAGAGGCGTTCCTTTGACAGAATTCCCATAAAACGAAAAAACTTGAAAAAAAACAAGAAAAACGCAAAAAAGCTCTTGACAGAATCGCTTTATTGTGTTATCATATTAAAGTGCTAAATTCAAGGCGTTTGAGAACGCGGAAGGGAGTAAACGCGCGATATGGAAAAATACGAAAACGAGAGTCTTCGGCTGCTCTGTCGGGCAATTCTGTCCTTGGAGAACGAGGAGGAATGCATCGCATTCTTGGAGGATCTGATGACGCGAAAGGAAATGGCAGACATCGCCCAGCGTCTGTCGGTTGCCAAAATGCTTTCCGAGCAGGCGGTATACAGTAAGATCGTCGAAAAAACGGGTGCCAGCACGGCAACCATCAGTCGCGTCAACCGTACCTTCCATTACGGAGCGGGCGCATACTCGAAAATTTTGGAGAGGATCGGCAGAGACGAAGCATGAATTTATCGGATCAGGTACTGAAAAACGAGGAGCGCGCCTTATACGGTCTGCGTCGCCTGTATCAGCAGTACGGCTACACGCGCTACAAGGTCAGCAAATTTGAGGAATACGACCTTTACGCGCACAACAAGAGATTCCTCGTCAGCGAAAACATTCTGACCTTTACCGACACCAACGGAAAGCTCATGGCGCTCAAGCCCGACGTGACGCTGTCGATCGTCAAGAATATCGGAAACTACGACACCGCCACGCACAAGCTCTATTATAACGAGACCGTTTACCGCACCTCGCAGGGATCGGACGGCTTCCGTGAGATCATGCAAACGGGGCTGGAGTGTATCGGTAAGATCGACCTCTACGCCATTGGCGAGGTGCTGATGCTGGCGCAAAAGAGTCTTGCACAGATCAGCGACGATTACATACTCGATCTTTCGCATCTTGGATTTTTGACAGGACTTTTAGAACAAACCAATCTGAGTGCCCGCGATACCGAGGAACTGATCTCCTTGATCGGAAACAAGAATATTCCTGCGATTGGCGCGTTTTGTCTGTCGCACGGCGTGGACGAGGAGATGACCGCGCGCATTTGCGCCATCACCGATCTCTACGCGCCGCTCGAGAGCGCGCTCGAGCAGATCCGTCCCATGGTGAAGGGCGAGAAGATGCAGTCGGCATACGACCAGCTCTGCGGCGTTTGCGATATGATGCGTGCTTGCGGTGACGTTCAACGTTTGTATCTCGATTTTTCGATCGTCAACGACATGAATTATTATACGGGCATCATTTTCCGCGGCTTTATCAACGGGATCCCCGATGGCATTTTGTCGGGCGGTCGTTACGACAGTCTCTTGCAGAAAATGGGCAAGAAAAACGGCGCGATCGGCTTTGCGGTATATTTGGATCTGTTGTCGCGCTTCGGCTCGGAGGAGAAGAGCTACGACGTGGACACGCTTCTCGTCTATGACGATACCACCGATCCTGCGGCGGTGATCAGCGCGGCAGCGGCACTCCGCGAGACGGGAAAAACGGTGCTGACGCAAAAGGGCACGGCTACGTCGGTCCGCTGTCGCGAAAGGCTGTGTATGACCAAAGGAGGCTTGAAGGCTCTTGAAACAAATGATTAATATTGCGCTCCCCAAGGGAAGACTTGGAGAAAAAGCCTACCGTGTATTTGAGAGGGCGGGCTACGAGTGTCCGTCCATTCACGAGGAAAACCGAAAGCTGATCTTTGAAAACCCCGAAAAGGGCGTGCGCTATTTTTGGGTAAAGCCGTCGGACGTCGTCATTTACGTCGAGCGCGGCGCGGCAGACATCGGTATCGCGGGCAGAGACATTATTCTCGAGTATCAGCCCGATATTTACGAGCTTGCCGACCTCGGCATGGGCAAATGCCGTATGGCGGTTGCCTGCAAAAAGGATTTTTGCGATAACCGCGACCGCACGCTCCGCGTGGCAACCAAGTTCCCGCATATCGCGCGTACCTACTATGCGGGGATCAGCCGTGAGATCGATATTATCAAGCTCAACGGCTCGATCGAGCTTGCCCCCATTCTTGGGCTTTCCGACGTGATCGTCGATATCGTCGAGACCGGAAAAACGCTTTATGAAAACGATCTGGAGCCGCGTGAGACCATCGTGGACATCAGCGCGCGACTTGTCGCCAATAAGGTCAGCTATAAATTTAAGAATACCGAGATTCGCAAGATGTGCGAGGACGTGGAGAAAATGCTCCGCGAGGATTGAAAGGACGAAATATGATTCGAATTTATAAATACGGAGAGGTCTCAAACGACGAGATCTTCGCGCGCACCGAGGCAAAGATCGACGTGGCGGGCATCGTCACCGAGATCATTCACAACGTGCGCGAGAACGGCGATGCGGCACTGCTTGAGTACTGCGAGAAATTTGACAAGGTCAAGCTCTCGTCACTTGAGGTCACGCCGGAGGAGATCGAGGCGGCGTTCTCGTCGGTCGATCCCGAGCTGATCCGCGTGATGCGGGAAGCCAAAGAGAATATTTACAATTTTCACAAGCGTCAGGTGCGCAACAGCTTCGTGATCGAGGAAAAAGAGGGCGTGATCGTAGGGCAGAGAGTCACTCCGATCGATCGTGTCGGTCTTTACGTTCCCGGCGGCACAGCGGCTTATCCGTCGTCGGTGCTGATGAACGCGATCCCCGCAAGGATCGCGGGCTGCGGCATGATCGTGATGGTCACGCCCCCCGCCAAGGACGGAAGCGTCAATCCCAACATTTTAGCGGCGGCAAGGATCGCGGGCGTGGATCGCATCTTCAAGGTCGGCGGTGCGCAGGCGGTCGCGGCGCTCGCATACGGAACGGCGAGCGTTCCTTCTGTGGATAAGATCGTAGGTCCCGGTAACGCATTCGTTGCCGAGGCAAAAAAGCAGGTGTTCGGCAAGGTCGCAATCGATATGATCGCGGGACCGAGCGAGATCCTGGTGCTTGCCGACGAGACCTGCGACGCCGACGTGCTGGCGGCAGACCTTTTGTCGCAGGCTGAGCACGACAAGATGGCAAGCGCGGTGCTTGTGACCGACAGTGAAAGACTTGCCGTGGAGGTTCGCGATGCGCTGGAGCGTCAGATCCCCATGCTGTCCCGCAGTGAGATCGCGCGCGTGTCGATCGACGACAACGGAAAGATCATCGTTGCCGACGACCTCTCTCTTGCCATTGAGATCGCAAACGAGATCGCGCCCGAGCATTTGGAGATCTGCGTGGATAACCCCTTTGATTATCTCAGTCAGATCCGTCACGCAGGCTCGGTCTTTATGGGCAAGTACTGTCCCGAGGCGTTGGGTGACTATTTTGCAGGACCGAACCACACGCTTCCCACGAGCGGTACGGCAAAGTTCTCCAGCCCCCTGTCGGTGGACGACTTCGTCAAGAAATCGCAGTTTACCTACTATACGGCGGCGGCTCTTGAAAGGGTTGCCGACGACGTGGCACTCTTTGCCACCAAGGAAGGACTCACGGCACACGCAAAAAGCGCCGTGGCAAGAAAAGCAACTCACTAACGAGTCTCGTCAGTGATATAAAAGTTTTGATCAAACTTTTTCAAAAGTTTGTGGGGCGGCGGGGCAACGCCCCCCTCGCGCTCCGCAGAGTAGCGAAAAACGCGGCGTTTCATATTGTACGAACATATACTTGCCGCTATACGAATTTGCTAACGCAAATTCCCTTAGTAATATAAAACATGAAACTTTGGCATTTCTCTTTTGATAGCGTGAGATTGGCGAAGCCAATCGTGGCGTAGCGTAGCGAAGCCTTTCTCATTTTTGCCTTTGGTGTCAAAGAGAAAAGTGGCTAAGGACTTTGTACAATTTAACGTGTACA
>JAZRIE010000081.1:0-6517 GCA_045645105.1 Eubacteriales bacterium
TTTTACTGATCCTGCTTGTGCTTGCTTCTCTCCTGACCTCTGTTGGCTGCGGCAAGGAATCCCATGATCTGCTGCGCGAGATCGAATGTGGCGGCAGAGTTTACTGCGTGCGCGGCTCGAATATGCGCGCCAAGCGGATCGTAGTCAAGGAAAACGACGAGGTGATCTGGAGCAAGCGCGTGAAGGTGGACTCCGCAGTCGGCACGCGGAACGGCACCTACGGCTTTGAAGTGCTCGACCTCAACTTTGACGGCTTTGTGGACTTTATGATCGCTGACGACGTATCGGGTGATTGCACGTCCTACAAATGCTGGCTCTGGGATACAAACGAGGGAGATTACGTCCTCTCGGAATCTCTCACAGGGCTTTGCAACGTGGTCACCGACGTAAGACTTCAGGCGGTATTCGCTTTTACGCACATCTATGAGACCGAAAGAGCGTATGCAGACGTTCCCGCAACCTCTACCACCGCCGACAGCACCACGAAATATATCTGGAAGAACGGCGTTCTGACCCCCTCGATCCGTGCGTCAATCATCTATTTCTCGGAAACCGATCTCTATTTGTACTCGGTCGCCTATTTCAACGAGGAGACCAAGAAATTTGAGGAAGACTACACCAAGGAGCAATGGCTCACTCCCGAGGAATACCAGACAAAGGACATGAGCTTCTTATACTATTTCAAATAACGGATAACAAAACGGAGAGCAATGCGAAAATGCTCTCCGTTTTCGTTTTCAATCCCATGCAGGACTTGACAATCTCCCTCAAATTTGCTATAATGGTATAGAAAAAATGGCAGGAGGCTGCGAGATGCTCAAAGAAAAGATCTATCAAATGAAAGCAATCACCGATCTGCTCCCCAACGCGATAAAGCTTCGGTTTCATATGTGCGGCACCACCTACCCAAACCGCAATTACGTGATCAACCGTCCCAATTCCGGCGTTTGCTGTATTGAATATATCGTAAGCGGTGTCGGACACGTGCAGGTCAACGGTCAGAGCTTCACCGCAAAAGCAGGAGACTCTTATTGTCTTCCCATGGGCGTTCCGCACTTTTACGAAAGCGACCGCGAAAAGCCATGGGAAAAGATCTGGATCAATTTGTCGGGGGAGATGACCGAACGGCTTGCCGAGCTTTACGGCACGGCCGGCGTTTACCATTTCCCATCTCTTGATACCTCTGATCTGCTTCAAAAATTTCAGTATTACGCAGACCGCCCCGCCACCGAGCAGTCAGCCGAAAAATGCTGTGCGTTGGTCTCTCAGCTGTTTTTGCGGATGGCGCGCTCTCTGTGTACCGCCGAGCAGCCAAAGCGCTTGCCCGTGCAGAGTATGCTGGCGTATATCGAGCAGCATGAGACCGATGTGATCCGTTTGGAGCAGCTTGCCGCCGCGTGTCAGAAATCCCCCTCGCAAGCCGAGCGGCTCTTTCGCAAGGAAATGGGAATTCCACCCTACCGCTACGTGCTGAACCGAAAAATTGAGCTTGCCTGCCAGCTTTTGCGCGAAACGGGCATGTCTGTGCGCGACATTGCCGCTTATCTATCGTTCGACGACGAGTTTTACTTTTCGGGACTCTTTCGACGCAAAATGGGGCTTTCTCCATCACAGTACCGCCAAAAGCAGCTATGACTGCACGCGTAGGGTGATCTCCCCCGTTCGAAGAATGACGGTTTCTCGGTCGTCACGCGTGACCACAAGCTCGCCCTCCCGATTGATCTCTGTAGCGATCCCATGGTACGTCGTTTCACCGTCCGTCCATGCGATCTCCCTTCCAATCACGCAGGAATGTGCGCGATAATCATCGAGCCACGTGCGATCGCTCGGATCGTTCAAGCTCGGCAGAAGCGACTGCCAGACCTCGGCGATCAATTCGGTGCGCACGTCATCTTCAACACATAGTGAGCCGGCGCGACGGTCAAAATCGACGGGAAACTCCTCGGTGGAGAGATTGATTCCTACGCCCACAATCAGGTGCGTCACACTCCCCACGGTCACCGCCTCGCAAAGGATACCGCACACCTTTTTTCCGTCAAGATACAGATCGTTTACCCACTTGATCTGCGTCTGCTTGCCCGTGACGGCACGGATCGCACGCATAACCGATACTGCAACCGCTCCCGTGACCGACACGATCCCCTGAAGGGGGGTACGGAGCCGATATAGGATACTGAAATACACACCCGTTTTCGCAGGCGAATAAAAGCTTCTTCCCATACGCCCTCTGCCCGCAGTCTGTCGGTCCGCGGCGATCAGCACGGGGACGTCGGCCCCTGCCATTGCCATGCGCTTGGCTTCGTCATTTGTGGAATCGATCTCGTCGAACACGCGCACGAGTGCCGACTGCCCGACTGCCGCGGAAAGTGCTTTTTCGTTAAATTCTCGATGCTTCATCGTTTCGTTCATAAAAAACCTCAAACATAAAAAGGATTGATCTTATGGAAATTTTGTACGAGGACGCTTCCCTCACGATTGCCGTTAAGCCCCCCGATCTCTTGTCCGAGCAGACCCCCGATGGACAGGGCTTTGCCGACCTGTTCGCGTCGCGCAACAAGGATCACTACGTTGGTGTGATCCACCGCCTTGACCGCGGGGTTGGCGGAGTAATGGTGTACGCGAGAACCCCGAAAGCAGCCGCAAGACTCTCTGCCGCCGTACAGGCACACGAGATCAAAAAGGAATACCTTGCGATCGTTCACGGCATTCCCGATCAAAGCAATGCCGAATGGCGCGATCTGTTGTTCCACGACCGCATGAAAAACAAGACCTACGTAGTAGACCGAGCACGGCGTGGCGTAAAGGAAGCAATTCTGACCTACGAGGTGCTTGAAAGCCGTGCGCTTGCCGAATACGGACGCATCTCCTTGGTTCGCGTGTCATTACAAACGGGCAGAACCCATCAGATCCGTGTGCAGTTTTCCTCACGCGGCTTCCCTCTTTTGGGAGACGGCAAATACGGAGCGCACGACCGATGCCCGATTATGCTTTTTTCGCACCGCCTTACGTTTACGCATCCCGACACAAAAAAGGAAATGTCATTTTCCAAAACCCCCGACGGCGCTCCGTGGGATCTCTTGATGAATGAGGCAGTCACAGATCTGTGACTGCCTTTTCTGTTTTATGTTTCTTCGTCATCTGTCGTTTCTTCGAGGTTTTCAATCTTGTGATCCTCGGCAGGAGTCCGAGAGACCGATGCTTCCCCGACAGTCTCCTCAGTCGTCGAGGCTGATTTCCGCTTTTTGAAATAGCGGAGAGTCAGATAGGTCGCAATGCCAAGCACCGCCGCGCCACCCGCAATCGGCAGAACAACGGTGATGAATACGTTATTGTTATTGCCCGATTGATAGGGGTTATAGCTCAGGATCGGTGTTGCCGACCACGTCGCCTCAATAACAATATTTCGATCGTCGCCAATAGCAATGGTCACATCCTGCGACCATCCGACAAAGACGTAATCGTTCACACCGTCCGACTCCTTTGTGGGCGAGGCAGGGATCTCAATCTTCTCCCCAAGATAATAGTCAGCCGCAGAGATCACCTCGCCGTCCGATACGAACGACACGTGATAAACGATCCGCTCCACCAAAAGACTGATGCTGACGTTTCCACGCGGCATAGAGAAGGTCAGACCTTCAACGAGCACCTCGGTACCGTCCTCCATCGTCACACGCGCGCCGACGATCTCGTAGCCAAACTCACAGTTGACACGCAGGTCAACCGTCTTACCCGCACTGACCCCCGAGGGGATCGCAGACGGGAAGCAATGATCAGAGGGCTGAAGGTCGATCCAATAGAAGTCGCTCACGCGGACCGTTGCGCCGCCCGCAAATCGGATCGCCTCGCTTCCCTTCTCCTGCCATACGCCGCCGTCAAGCAGAAAGAGCGTGCGTTCATTCCCCTCGTCGTCGGCGTTTACCGAAAGCATCACGGGGATCGAAAGAGCCATCGACTCTCCCACGTTGTTGCAATAGTCCAAGGTGTAAATACGCCCGAATGCATCCTCGTGTACGTCGGTCAGACGGATCTGGCGGCAGGACGACGCGCAAAAGGCATCCAGCCCCTCGGCGTCCATGGAGATCGTGAGATCTGCCCACAGAAGCGTCAGCGTCTTTTGGTTTGCCAGCGCGTATTCCGCGGCGTTACGGATATCCAGACGGTTCTTGTCACAAAGAAGCGTTATGTTTCCCTCCTCATGCAGAACCTCTGTTGCAGTACCGTCAGTCGCACTTGCAAGGGGGACGGCATCATAAAGCGCGGTATAGGTCACGTCCTCCGTCACACGCTCGGGCGAATGATCCCACGAGCGGAAGGTGTAGACGTAGGCGTCGGGGGTGCGACGCGGCGTACCATCGTATACGGGGATCTCACCGTATATGACCTGCACGGTCTCAGTGCGATCACCCAGATCCCAAGTCACGGTGAACGTCTTGGGCGTTTTCGTGACCGAACCGACGTAGGTCGCATTTCCCGTCACAGCAGTCACCTCGGGCGACCACCCCGAAAAGGTATAGGTATAAAAATCGTCCTCGGTCTTATTCAGGGCGTCAAACGGCGGAGCCTTGGGAAGATCGCCGTATTTCACGCTTTCCACGCGCGTGGTGTCGTCAAGCACCCACGTAATATCGTAATGTCGAACCGACACGGCGCCGTGTGCATACGCCGTTACGTCGCGCGTTACCACCAGATCGAAGGGCGTTTGCTTATCCTCTAACACCCATTGCGTAAAGTCAAATCTCTCCCGCTCATTCTCATACGACAAAGGCGACTCGCCCTGATAGCGAACGCGTGTGCCGTATTCCACGACCTGCCGATCCAATACGGTCTTACCATCGTGTGACATGAACGTAACCACCTTGCGGTTATCGATCGATACCAAGCGCGATAGTGTTTTGGTCAGTGTCAGCGTGCGTGAATACTCTGTGACCGATCGTTCGGTCAGCTTGTTGGCGCGAACCGCCTCGACAAGTGCGCGGATACGGGGATCGATCTTGGGCTCGGTCGGCTCGTCGCGCGGCTCGTCTGCCTCGGGTGGGATCGAACCCGCGCTCGGATCGGGCATGTCCACAGGCTTGATCAGTCCGCTTGCCCGAATGGGTGCGCTTGGCGTATCCTTGGGTTGGCGCGCGGTGGGCTGGGTCGCCTCCTCCACGAGCTCCACGCGCGGGACCTCTGTCTCAGGCATGGATACCGCCGAAGGGTCTGCGATGCCGTCGGCTACGATATGCACCTGCTCCACAACATCGCGAATCGACTTTTTTCCACCCTTGCCGAGTGTCCAATCCAACTGCATCTTCTTCGTATCGTCCAGACAGGTAGCCGTAATGTAAAGCTGTCCTACAAACTGTCGGTAATGCTCCAGCTTCCCCTCTTTATCCAATTCGGCGACAACAAGACTGTTATCATAGAGCGAATTGAGTGCCGTACACAAGATTGCAAACTGCTCCTTGAGCGTTTTGTAATGCTGACGGTAGTAGGCATGGAGTGCCGCAGTGCGGGCATGCTCGGACTCATATTTCGCATCCCGCAGATCCGAATACCCCTGCATCACCTCGCGCAAAACGACAGTGGACGCCCCCGCCGCGTTGATGTCCGACGCGGAGCAGCCAGCCGCGATCAGCTCGTCCTTACGCGCGACGACGGTTGCAACGGTATTCCCCATCAGCGAGGCGTAAAGCTTCCAATTGTGGCTGTCGGCAACGAATAGGGTCTCCAATACCGTCAATTGGTTTTTCACCTTGTCCACCTGCGCACAGTAGGTCAGATAGTTGTTATATTCCTGAAGATGGTTGGTCTTGAAATCCTGATACGCCTCCCACGCGCGCCACGCCTCAATGCTTGAAACGACCTCGCCATATTTTTCATCCATAGGACGGAAAAGCGCATCTGCCTCGTCGGCAGTTCCAATATTTTCGTAAGCCGATATTTTTTGGAGATAGTCGTTATAGGCGGTGACGTAGGTGTTGTAGGCGTTTTTCACCGCGACCGATTTTTGATCCTCCTGATAGTAGTCGGTAATATAGCTATCGTAAAGTGAAAGATAGGCTTGGTACTTCTCCAAGGCAACGCGGTAAGCCTCCCTTGCCGCCTGATAGTCCTCGTATTCGGCAACCGCCTCGAGGTATGCCCGCCATGCGAGGTAGGCGTTCATCTGCTTGGTGTAAGCTTCGAGCTCGCGCTCGTAAGGCAGAACCTGCCCCTCAAGGGCTGAAAGTCCCGCGCGGTATGCGTCGTTCAAAAGCGCATCTGACGCATCGGACGGAAGCTCCACCGACCATTCAAAATCAATCTCCACCTCAAAGTCGCCCGTTACGTACTCTTCAAGATGCGAAAAACAACAGACGTATCCGTTCTCGGTCTTCGTAAACGTCTCGGTCAGAGACTCAAAGCGCGCGCGTTGCGGGATCCACGAGACGACGGCACCGTTTTTTGCCGTGAAGCTATATGCCGCCAAGGATACGTCCAACGTTGCATCAGTCTTATTGTACGAGGTGTTGATCTGACTGTCGGGAATGGC
>JAZRIE010000082.1:0-4018 GCA_045645105.1 Eubacteriales bacterium
AAGCAAGTCTTTATGACTTGCGTCATCTGTCTATTCGTACACCAACGACTTTGGGCGGATATTTTCTGTGCGAAAGTTCTTGAAGGGGTGAGGGGGAACTTCTTTCAAGAAGTTCCCCCTCAATTCCGCGTTCTTGCATTCTTCGTGCGCGCGTATTAAAATACTTTAATAAGCAAAAAACTTTCAAAAAGGGTTGACTTTTATTTTGAAATGCGGTAAAATAATAATGTATAGGCTTTTTTTGAAAGGAGTTTTGGTATGATCCGCAGTATGACAGGATTCGGCCGCTGCCGCGAGACGGTAGAGGGCTTGGATATTACGGTTGAGATCAAGTCGGTCAACAGTCGTTTTTTGGATTGTACCGCCAAGATCAGCCGCGCCTACGGATATCTCGAGGAGCGCATCAAGCCCTATCTGATGAGCCGCGGCGTGACGCGCGGAAAGGTAGATGTTTGGATCTCGGTGGAAGTTATGGATTCGGGCAGTGTGCAGATCACAGCCGATGAAGGTTATCTTTCGGGATATCTCGATGCGCTCTACACTCTGCGTGATAAGTACGGCTTGCGCGATGACATTTCGGTTATGACGGTTGCGCGCAACCACGATATTTTCCAGATCAAAAAGCCCGAAGAAGATATTGAAAAAGACTGGGAGCGCGTTCTGACGGTTCTTGCAAAAGCAACCGACACGTTCCTCTCGGTTCGCGAGCGTGAGGGCGAGAGATTGGCAGAAGATCTGCGCACAAAAATGCAGAATATCAAATCCGCTACGGCACGCATCGAGGAGCTTTCCGAGGCAGACGTTTCCACCTACCGTGAGCGCCTTGCCGAGCGCATCCGCGAAGCGCTGAACGACAATCAGATCACCCCCGACGAAACGCGCCTTTTGACCGAGTGTGCCATTCACGCCGACAAGGTCGCTGTCGATGAGGAGATGGTGCGTCTGCGCACGCACTTTGGCGCATTTGAGGAGATCCTTTCCTCGGGTGAGCCTGTCGGTCGCAAGCTCGACTTTTTGATGCAGGAGATGAACCGCGAGATCAACACCACGGGCTCTAAATGCTCCGATGCGCAAATCGCGCATTTGGTGGTGGACGTCAAGTGCGAGCTTGAAAAGATCCGCGAGCAGATACAAAATCTGGAGTAAATCCAAAGGGGTGGCAAAAGATGAGATTTATTAATGTCGGCTTTGGAAATATGGTGGCAGCCGAGCGCATCACCGTTCTGGCAAGCCCCGATTCCGCGCCTATGAAGCGCCTGGTGCAGGATGCAAAGGACGATGGCAGAGCCATTGACGTTACCTGCGGTCGCCGCACGCGCGCCATTATCATTACCGATTCGGAGCACGTCGTTCTGTCGGCTCTGCAACCCGAAACCATTGCCAACCGCTTGGAGAACAACACTGCCGATGAGGATTCCCTTGACGGCGATGGCGATAATTGAGGAGGAATACCGATGATGAAAAAAGGATTGTTGATCGTGGTCTCCGCTCCTTCGGGAAGCGGAAAGAGCACAGTGCGCGAGGAATTGATGAAGCGCGAGGATTTCGCCTATTCGGTACCCGCCACCACACGTCCCCCAAGAGTTGGGGAACAGGACGGAGTCGATTACTGGTTCGTCACACGCGAGCAGTTTGAGGAAAAGATCCGCAACGGCGATATGCTGGAACACGCTATTTACAACGGCAATTATTACGGAACGCCTCTGCGCGAGGCGATGCGCGTGATCGAGTCGGGACGCAATCTCATCCTTGAAATCGAGGTTGAGGGCGCGATGAACGTCAAGCGTCAGTATCCCGATGCGGTACTGATTATGCTGCTGCCGCCGTCCTTCTCCGAACAGGAGAGAAGACTGCGCTGTCGCGGCACCGAGACCGAGGAGGTCATCTCGGGCAGACTCAAGCGCACCTATGAAGAAATGACCTATTTCTCACGCTACGATTATATGGTCATCAACGATAGCGTTGACAAGTGTGCCGAGGATATTCTCAACATTGTCCACGCCGAAAAGTGGGCGATCAAGCGCCACCCCGAGGTTCCGGCTGCCTATTTTCAAGCCTGATACATCAAACGTAAATTTTGCACAAGCAAGGAGATAAAATTATGCTGCACCCTACCATTGAAGAATTGACAAAGGGCGAATACAACCGCTACGAGCTGGCACTCGCTACCGCAAAGTGCGCACGTCTGATCACCGACGAGTACGTCCGTCAACACGATGCTGCCGAAAAGTCCATCACCGGCAACAAGGAGACCGACCGTCCCCTGAACACGATGATCGACAAGGAGCTGCGCGACGAAAAGGCAGTTCACGTAGCTGTGAACCGTCTGTATGCCGGTGAGTATGTCATCGATGTAAACGCAAACGATGCATCCTCGGATGAGGCAGAGGAGGAGGCCGAGCTGTTTGCCGATGATTTTGGCGACACGCAAGAAGCCCCTGACGCCGAGTAAGCGGGAGGACTCTTGAGCTGCTACGCGGGCGTATGCCTGCTCGACAATCCGTACTCGATTGACGGTATATACGATTATGTGATTCCGGAGGAGCTGATAGGGGAGATCTCTGCCGGCTCGTTCGTCACGGTTCCGTTTGGCACAGCCAATCAACGCAGATTGGCTCTGGTAACGGAGATAAGGGATAGCTCTGCTTACAAGGAAGCAAAGTCTATCCTTTCCGTGTGTCCCGAGGAGATGTTTTTGAACGAGGAGATGCTGGGGCTGTGCACCTTTATGAAGCTTCGCACCCTGTGTACCACAGGTGATGCCGTGCGCGCAATGATCCCCGCATCCTCGCTCTCCCGACTTGTCACGACGTATGCGCTGTCAGAGGAACATATACCCGCCTCCGACGACATACCATCGTCGGATTTGTTTGTATATGAGTACCTGCGCGAGAACGGAGAAATACCACTCGATGCTCTGCGCCGCCGCTTTGGTGCGGGAGTGGAACTCAAATTAAAGCACCTTTGCACGCTTGGAATTGCCAAAAAGAAAAGTGTATTGCAAGAAGCAAAGGGAGAAAAGCTGGAACGTGTATGGACGGTGGCACTCTCGCCAGAGGATGCCTATGCTCTGATCGACGGTGAAACCGTGGGAGATGTCAAACTGACGTCCGATCAGCAAAAAAGAGCCGTTCGCACGCTTCTCGAAAGTGACCTTCCTATGACCGCCGCCGAGATCCGCGAGCGCGCGGGTGTGACCGATGCTCCTCTGCGTACGCTCTTGGGCAAAGGGGTTCTTGCCACTCTGCAACTGCGCACCGAGCGCAACCCTTACGGCAACGCAAAATATCTGGGCAGAACGCCCATCCACTTAAACGATGAACAGGCGGCGGCTATGCAAACGCTGACCGCGCTGGTCGATTCGGGGGAAGCCAAGGCGGCATTGCTTCACGGTGTTACGGGAAGCGGCAAGACCTGCGTGATGCTCTCTCTCATTGATAAGCTCTTGGATGACGGGCGCGGTGTGATCGTGCTCTTGCCCGAGATCGCACTCACCCCACAATCGGTGGCTATCTTCTGCGCACGCTATGGCGAGCGCGTGGCGGTCATCCACTCGGGGCTCTCGGCAGGGGAGCGTTACGATGCTTACTGCCGCATCCGCGACGGACGTGCCGACGTTGTCATCGGAACACGCTCGGCGGTTTTCTCGCCTGTCAAAAATCTGGGCGCGATCATCATCGACGAAGAACAGGAGCATACTTATAAATCCGATCAAAACCCGAAATATCACACGCGCGATATCGCGCGTTACCGCTGTGCCCACAATAAGGCTTTGATGCTTTTGTCCTCGGCAACGCCGTCGCTCGAAAGCTATCACAAGGCGGTTGAGGGAAAATATACCCTGATCAAGCTGACCCGCCGCTATGGCAAGGCGGTGCTGCCCGAGGTCATTTTGGCCGACATGCGCCGCGAGCCCCAAACGGGCAACACCTCGCCCCTTGGCACCCTTCTTTGCGGCGAGATCGCCAAAAATTTGGAAGTCAACAAGCAATCGGTGCTGTTTCTCAACCGCCGCGGC
>JAZRIE010000083.1:0-4178 GCA_045645105.1 Eubacteriales bacterium
TTGAACCATTTGAGGTAGAAACGCGGATAACGCGTTTCATTATGGTATAATTTTTATAAAAAGGCGGTGCGTTATGAAAGAAAATTTGCTAATTGATAAATCTATTGCCTTTGCTTCTCGTATCATAAAACTTCATCAATATTTGATAAAGACGAAGAAAGAAACTATTATCTCCAAACAGATCGTTCGTAGCGGTACATCTATCGGAGCTAACATAAATGAAGCAAATTATGGTCAGAGTAAAGCCGATTTTATTTCAAAGATGCATATTGCGTTAAAAGAAACCGCTGAAACGGAGTATTGGCTCAAACTACTTATTATGTCAGAGTATATAACTGAAGATATGGGTAAATCTCTTTTAGAAGATTGCTTAGAAATAAAGAGAATTTTAGTTGCTTCCATCAATACTGCAAAGGAGAATAAGCAATGAAGAAATTAACTGTTATTCTTTTTAAAAATGATTTGGAATTTAAAGAGTATTCTGATCAAGTCTTCGAAAAGTTTGCTGATTTACCGTTGGATAAAGAGTTTTGCGGGACTTGGGGAGAGATATTATTTAACAGCGAGGAGTGCATATCTTCTATTTCGGGTTGCATAAATCACTTTATTAATAATAGCAATAAAACAGAAATAATATTTGGTATCAGTAATAAAGATTACGACTGTGTTATTTCCAAAATAAACACAGAGAATTGTGTGATTGAGACAGTAAAATGTGAAAATCTATGAGTTGCATTTTTGTACTACGAGCGTAAAGAAAAGCAGACCGCATCCGCGGTCTGTTTTTGTTTTGTCACGTACTGGGCTTGAAAGGGCGGTCCAAATGAAGTGTCCGGGGGACACTTCATCCGCCCGTGGCTTTTGTGCAGAAAAGCAAGCCCAGCAGGGGGGAACAGCTATGAGCTCAACGACTGAGCGGGCGAAGTCGGTGGTAAGCGAGAGAAAACGGCAGAGGCGTTTTCTTGAAGCGTGTCACCCCGAACGGAAGCGTGCCACGCGGAGTGTATCGACGCGGGGCAGGCGCCCTGTGAGGGGGAAGGAAGCATGACCGATTTGCGAAAAGCAAAGCCGAGTGCACCGAGGCGCACAAAACGACTATATTTTCGGAAGCAAACCTGACGGCGGGCGCCCTTGGCGCCGCCCCCCGCTTTTTCCAACCAAATTGCGATTTTTCTTCCAAAAACTCTCCAAACAACCAATTTACTTTTATCTCGGCTCGGGATATAATAGAATTACAAATTAAGTTTTTAGCTTTGCGGAGGGTGTTTTTATGACAGTTGGTGAAAATATCGCGCGCGCCCGAAAGGGAAAGGGCTGGACGCAGGCGGAGCTCGGGGAGAAGCTCGGCGTTTCCAATCAAGCCGTGTCCAAGTGGGAGGCGGGGATCACAAGCCCCGACATCTCGCTTTTGCCGCTGATTGCGGATGCGTTTGAATGCTCAATTGATGAATTGTTTTCCAGATCGCTCAAAAGGGAAGTTCATTACGCTTCTTGTGCGGAGCTGCCATGGCACGACGACAATGTTTTGCGCGGGGTGGTTTGCTTGGGCAAAAAGATCTTGCAGGTGTCTGACAATCCCGTAAAGGAGATTACGTTTAGGGTTACGGGAAATGTAGGGGGCGTGTCAAGTGAATGTAATGTTTCTATTAGCGGTTCTGTAAAAGGGGGCTGCCGCGCGGGACGCGACCTTGTGGTAGGCGGTTCTGTTACAGGTGGATGTCATAGCGATAGGGACATTATTGTTACCGAAAACCTCACGGGTAGTGTGGTTTGCCATGCATTGACCACCAGTGGAAACGTAGAAGCAGGGAGTGTTGTAGGGAAAGTAACTTGTAACACCTTGAAATGCGACAAGGTGATGGGAAATGTGACCGTTTTGAATAAATAAAAAGGCAAATTCGGTGATAGAGCCGTAAGAAGCCCCGCTTTGCGGGGCTTTTTCTCTTGCAAGCGCGGGGGGAGTGTGCTATAATATTCCCAAGAAAGGCGGCGTGATATGGAGCTTTTGATGGAGATCCTGTTTGAGATCTATTTGGAATTGATGATGCTCGTTGTGCCCGAGGAAAAAGCGGCGACGAAAAAATACAGGGTCCTTTCCGTCCTTGTGGCGACGGTCGTGCTGCTCTCCGTTTTGGCGCTGCTGATCTGGGGCTGGATCCTGCTTTTTGAGCAGCAGAATCTGCTGGGCATCCTCCCCCTCGCGGCGGGGGCGATCCTTTCGGTCGCGCAGATCGTGGCGGGCGTGATCCTGCACTGCAGAAAGGGAAAATGAGGAGGTGAGCGCTATGAAAAGGGCGGACAAAACAACCGTTATGATTCGCGCGGTGGCGATTGGCGTCATTCTTTTCGTTGCGGCTTTTTTCATATTCTCTCACTGCATCGGCGGTACGGCTTCGCTCGGATATCGCGAAGGAGAGCTCTATTTTGTGGGCGACCACGGCGATTTTACGCAGGTTTCGGAGACGATTTGGTATGTCAGCCGTGTTTGGGGCATCCTTGTTAACTGCATCTATTTCGCGGTTTTTGGACTTGGCGTTTTTGCGATCATTATGGGCATTATCCTTTCCTTGCGGGAAAAGTGCGCGGCCAAGAGAAAGCAGTCGGTCGACACGGTCGCAGAGGGGAAGGGAAATATGGCTTTTCGCACCAATTCTTGGCTCGAGCAGTTGGAGAAAAAGCATCCAAAGGCGTTTTTTGCCGCGTATTTGGCAGCGTCGGTTGCTGTTCTTGCCATCGGCGCGCTCTTGCTTGCCTTCGGTGTGATGGATATTGCCATTTTGATGCTGATTTCGGGCGCGCTCGGCGCCGTGTGCAGCATTTTTCTAAAAAAATCAAGATAAAAACCACGACACGGGCGTGTATCATCATATAAGAAAGGCGGTGTTGTTATGAAAAAACTTCTTTTGGTTGTAACGGTATTGTTTCTTTGTGTAAACTTATCCTCGTGTGGCATTTGGGAGGAGCTCTCGTATGCTATTTCCGGCGAGATTCTTGAGCCCGTTGATGGCTTTTCGCGCGGAAGCGAGAACGGGACGCTTATTTTTTGCGGAAACAAGTATATTCTGATTGATGAGTTTAACGGCGATTTTCAGTTTTATATTACAAAAGAAGATATACTTCTGGGACTAAGCAGCAATTTCCCCTTTTTTCCCGCTTCAAGCTATTATGCGACCACAAAAGAAAACCCCGATTATATAGCGGGCGGGAACACCGTTGGTTTTGCGTCTTTTGTGTTTTTGAGAGAGGATCTGCACCAATCTCGCTTGTATGTATTGGAAAATACAGATTGTGAATTCGATTTTTCATCTGACTTTATCGCAACGAAAGCGGTTAGTTATGAAAGACATGTGAAACGGGGAAGAAATGAAAGCATAGAGCTGCATTTTTCGGTGAAGGATTGCCCGAGATTAACGGCGAAAATCAATATTTACAAAATCCGCGGGAAATGGTATTACATTGAACACGACGGGGCATATGCTCTGTCGGAAGATTTTTTGAGTGCGCTCACAGAAAACGGCCTCTTGCCGTAACCGCGCCCCGTCGCCACCGCTACGTTTTTATCAAACAGAAAAGGAGAACCCCATGACAGGAATTGAAATCGCATTGATAGTCGTTGGCACACTCATTGTCATCATCGGAATCGCATCCTGCGTCACCGCCATTTGGCTGATCGTGAAATACGGCGCCTTTAACCGCCGTGAAAACAGCCTCGGCCTGACCGGCACACAGATCGCAAGACGGATTCTTAACGACCACGGTCTTTCGCACATCGCCGTAACGGCGACCGGCTCGATCTACTTCGGCAACAGCTATAGCCACTATTTCCAAAAGGTCAGACTCCGTCGCCTGACCCGCGGCGAAACAAGCGTGACCTCCCTTGGCATGGGCGCGCAAAAGGCCGCCCTTGCGCTCCTTGACAAGGAGGGCGACCCCGATATGCAAAAGCGCATCCGCCTTGTACCGCTGATCACCTTTGGCCCGTTCGCCTTCATCCCGCTGGTCGTGGTCGGCCTGCTCCTTGACCTGTTTATGCTCGGCACGGTGGGGGTATGCACCCTCGCGCTCGGCGCCCTTGGCTTTTTGTTCTACGTGTACGCGATCGTCCTGTCCGTGATGACGCTGAAAACCGAGCGGAAGGCGCAGCTGCGCGCGTATGACCTCCTGCGTGACCGCTATGG
>JAZRIE010000084.1:0-1769 GCA_045645105.1 Eubacteriales bacterium
GCGCGCTTCTGGATAAGGAGGAGCAGGTAGGATGGCTTGAGGTCAATGTTTCCTGCCCCAACGTTCACGGTGGTGGCATGAGCTTTGGTACCTCTCCCGAGGCGGCGGCAGAAGTCACCGCGCCGGTGAAAAAGGTGACCACCAAGCCTGTTCTGATCAAGCTTTCTCCCAATGTTACCGATATCGTCAGCATTGCAAAGGCATGCGAGGATGCGGGAGCCGACGGAATCAGCCTGATCAACACCCTGCTTGGCATGCGCATCGACCTGCGCACCAAAAAGCCCGTGATCGCCAACAAGATGGGGGGCTTTTCGGGATCTGCGATCTTCCCGGTGGCAGTTCGCATGGTTTATCAGGTCGCGCACGCAGTCAAGGTTCCCGTGGTGGGAATGGGCGGCGTTTCGAGTGCCGAGGACGTGATCGAAATGATGCTGGCGGGTGCTACGGCGGTTGAGGTCGGCGCGGCAAATCTCGTCAATCCCTTCGCGTCACGTGACATCGTGGCGGATCTTCCAGTCGTGATGGAGAAGTACGGTATCAAAGCGTTGACCGATATTATCGGTATGGCGTAAAGTGTTTCCCCAAAAAGCAGAAGAATTTATTTTACTGAAGTCATAAATAAGGAGAATTTACTATGGGAAAAGACGTTATCATCGCGTGTGATTTTGACAGCGCGGAAAAAACATTTGCATTCCTCGATCAGTTCACGGGCAGAAAGCCTTTTGTAAAGATCGGTATGGAGCTTTACTATGCCGAGGGTCCTTCGATCGTTCGCGAGATCAAAAAGCGCGGACACAAGATATTCCTCGACCTCAAGCTGCATGATATTCCCAATACCGTCAAAAAGTCGATGGCGGTTCTCTCAAGACTCGACGTTGACATGACCAACCTGCACGCCGCAGGTACGGTGCGCATGATGGAGGCGGCAATTGAGGGACTCACGCGTCCCGACGGCACGCGTCCCCTTCTGATCGCGGTCACGCAGTTGACCTCTACCGATCAGGAAAGCATGGAAAAGGATCTTTGGATCAAGGAGCCGATCGCCGACGTGGTCATGCACTATGCAGGCAACGCGAAGATCGCGGGACTTGACGGCGTCGTCTGCTCGCCTCTGGAAGCAGGTAAGGTTCACGAGCGTTGCGGCAAGGACTTCTTGACCGTCACTCCGGGAGTTCGCTTCGCGGACGGTGACATTGGCGACCAGAAGCGCGTGATGACTCCCGCCGAGGCAAAGAAGATCGGCTCGGATTATATCGTCGTCGGCAGACCGATCACCGCCGCCGCAGATCCCGTCGCCGCTTACGAGCGTTGCATCGCTGAGTTTGTAGATTGAGTTTGGCTTTTTTGTCAGAAAACTTTTTGAAAAAAGTTTTCCGACACCTTTCAAAAACTTTCCCACAAAAGAATTTTGGATAGGTGGGAAAGTTTGGGCGTTGTTCGGTAGTGCGTTACTGTTTTAAATTTGATAGACATTGCGTTTTTTTCGAACAATTGCTCCCGCTATCGGTCAGGGACCACCGAGACCCTGCCCGATCCATGATATTAGTTTTTGAAGAGATTTTGATGTTATCGATTAAAAAAATTGTGAAAGCTTTTGAAGATGGGGGTGCGGGGGAAGGAAACTTTTCTCGAAAAGTTCCTTCCCCCCCAAACTCCAAAATTATAGGAGGTAAAAAATGGAAGGATATAAAAGAGAGTTTATACAGTTTTTAGAAGGTGCGGGCGTGTTGAAGTTTGGTGATTTTACCGCAAAGAGCGGCAGAAAGATC
>JAZRIE010000085.1:0-7307 GCA_045645105.1 Eubacteriales bacterium
ACCTCTCGCGGCATTTCGGTCTCGATATGACCGTTTCTCGTGTACTCAAAGATCGCCGTGATCAAAATTCCGCGCTCCTCCATCGAGAGCAGGGCGATCTGATTAAAATAATTGTTGTACAGCACAAAGCCGTTTTTTTGCGTCGTCATTCGGTGGCGCTCCTTTCTTTTTTTGCCACCATTATACCACGCAAAAGTGTGCCATTTGTGCCACTTTGTGCCACTTGTGCCACTTTTTTAAAAAAATTCTGCGGACGAAAACGTTAAAATGTTCGCAAACCCGTAGGGGGCGCGGTTTTTCTGGGGGGACTTTTTGGGAAAAGTTTCCCAAACCCCTCAAAAAACTTTAACGCATTTATACGATAGCAAGATCGGGGAAGTAACTGCCCCGATCTTTTATTTTGGGCATAAATGGTGAAGTGTGCGGACAGACGGAATGGTACTCCCGCAAGTTTTCAGGGGCCACCGAGACCCTGAAAACTCCAAGAGTGTTGTTTTGTCAAGGAATAACGCACCTTGCTTGAAATTTTCTCAAACCCGTAGGGGAGGGGGTTCCCCTCCCGAAAATGAGCGTTGATCAATTTAAAATTTTAATTGCCTTCCGTCTGAACTCGAACCACATAATAAAGAAAAGCCCTGCCGTTGTTTGGCAGGGCTCACTTTGGTTGTTATTTATTTGTCTTCCTCGTAATCAGCAGCATCAGCGGGTGCTACGATCGTAGGAGCGGTGGTAATGGGGTTGAATTCGTAGGTCATTTCCATGGACATTTCCAACTTTTGACCTACGATGTCTGCGGAAAGAGAGAACTTCATATTCATCTTGGTCAGGTTGTCGTCCTTGTCAAAGGTTGCCTTCATATCAATGTTGGAGAAGGTGAACTCGGGCATATTATCGCCGCCGCCCATCACGTTGCCAATCATCTTTGTCATATTGTTTGGATTTTCCAAAAATCAATCGATGATCGCACCGCCGACCAAGCAGTCGCCGTCGTAGAGGACGACCGACTGTCCCGCGCAAATGGCGCGTTGCGGTGTATCAAAGCGCAGACGGACGGTATCGGGCGAGGTCTGCTCCACCCACGCGGGGGCGGCTTTTGCGTTGTAGCGTACCTTGGCTTCGAGGCGCGTGGGGGTCGAAAGCTTGTTCGTGGCGATCAGATTGAGGGCGTGCGCGGTCAGCTCGTGGGAGAACAGATCGTCGTTGTCGCCAAGCGTGACCGTGTTGTCGATCGCGTTTTTTGCACATACGTAGGTGGGTTTTCCAAACGCGATGCCAAGTCCCTTACGTTGACCAACGGTATAACGGATCATGCCGTGATGCTTGCCGAGTACGTTTCCGTTGAGATCGATAAAATCACCGTCGGGAAAGGTCATGCCCGTAAGACCCTCAATAAAGCGAACGTAATCGCCGTCGGGGATAAAGCAGATATCCTGACTGTCGC
This sequence comes from Eubacteriales bacterium, assembly GCA_045645105.1. Taxonomy (GTDB): domain Bacteria; phylum Bacillota; class Clostridia; order Oscillospirales; family CAG-272; genus UMGS1865. The sequence continues at coordinate 1,442 of JAZRIE010000085.1, forward strand.
GTGCCGAGGCATTCGAAAATCCGTTTTGCAGAGCAAGCGCGCGGATCTCGTCTTTGGTATAGTCGCCAAGCGGAAAGAGCGTGTGGGATAGCTGCTCCTGCGTCAGCGACCACAAAACGTAGGTCTGATCCTTTGCCGCGTCAGAAGCCGAGAAGATCTGCCACCGTCCGTTTGCGTCCTGCTTTGTGCGTGCGTAGTGTCCCGTGGCGATCCTTTGACAGCCAAGGTCTCTTGCGCATTCGAGAAGCCTGCCGAATTTCATGGTGCGGTTGCACTCCACGCAGGGGTTTGGCGTCCTTCCGTCGAGATAGGCTTTGACGAAATAATCGATCACGTGTCGTCGAAAATCGGCAGAAAGGTCAAGCACCTTGAAGGGGATTCCGATCCGTTCTGCGACCGAACGTGCCTGCTCGGTCTCGCATTTTGGCGTGCAGGGAAGGGGGATCGCGTCGGAAAAGAGCTGCATGGTTGCCCCCACGCAGTCGTAGCCCGCGCTCTTGAGGAGCCATGCGGCAACGCTGCTGTCCACGCCGCCGCTCATGGCAACGAGAATTTTTTCTTTTGTCATAAAAATCCTTTCTTACGACTCCCAAGAGAGGTGTGTCAGCTCGCCCGCACTTTTGAGCCCCTCAAAATTTCCTTGCCGCAGGATCTCGTAGACTGCCACCGCCACGGTATTGGAGAGATTGAGCGACCGCAAGCCCTCGCGCATGGGAAGTCTGACGCAGGTGTCGGGGTTATCGTGGAGAAGCTCCTCGGGGAGTCCCTTCGTTTCCTTTCCGAACATGATGAACACGGGATCGGGATAGGAGACCTCGGTGTAAACGTGCTGTGCCTTGGTGGTGAAATAATAGACGTTGGCGTCGGGATTTTTGGCATAAAAATCGTCCAGACCGTCGTAATAGGTAATGTCAAGATGATGCCAATAGTCAAGCCCCGCGCGCTTGAGCTTGCGGTCGTCGATCTCAAAGCCCAAGGGGCGAATGAGGTGCAATGCCGCGCCGGTTGCGGCGCAGGTGCGTGCGATGTTTCCCGTGTTTTGCGGGATTTCCGGCTCGTGGAGAACAATGTTGATCGATTTCATAGTAGTTCCTTTCGGAGTGATTTACTTGCGTTTCGGATACATCATAGCACATTTTTTGTCTTTCTGCAAGAGAAAATCAATATATTTTATTAAAATTTACAAATTATAATATAATTTAAGGGAAATATGTGATATAATCAATCTATTCACGACCGAAAGGATATTACACGAGATGTCACTGATTACAAAAATGTTTGGAACCTACAGTCAGCGTCAGCTGAAAAAGCTTTCCTTGATCGCCGACCGTATCGACGCGCTGGGAGACACCTACAAGGCAATGTCGCAGGCGGAGCTGCAGGCGGTCACCCCCGCACTCAAGGCACGTCTTGCGGGTGGCGAGACGCTTGACGATATTCTGCCCGAGGCATTTGCGGCAGTCAGAGAGGCGGCAGACCGCGTGCTTGGAAAGCGACCCTTCCGCGTGCAGGTGCTTGGCGGTATCGTTTTGCATCAGGGACGTATTGCCGAAATGAAAACGGGTGAGGGTAAAACGCTGGTCGCAACGCTCCCCGCATACCTCAACGCGCTTACGGGTAAGGGCGTTCATATCGTCACTGTTAACGACTATCTGGCACGCGTGGGTGCCGAGGAAATGGGACGCGTATACGAGTTTATGGGACTTAGCACGGGTCTTGTCGTGCATGGGCAGAGCCCCGACGAAAAGCGCGACGCCTACAACGCCGATATTACCTACGGAACCAACAACGAGTTCGGCTTTGACTATCTGCGTGATAACATGGTCATCTATAAGCAACAGATGGTACAGCGCGGACACGTTTTCGCGATCGTGGACGAGGTCGACTCGATCCTCATTGACGAGGCGCGCACCCCTTTGATCATTTCGGGTGCGGGAGAGACGGCGACCGACCTGTACGAAAAGGCAGAGGCGTTGGTTCGCACCATGCGCAAGCACGTGATCAAGGAGCTTGACCAGAAGGAGAGCCACGACGACATCAACGCCGACTATATCGTCGATGAAAAGGCAAACAACGCCATTCTCACACCGCAGGGCGCGAAGAAGGCAGAGGCGTTCTTCGGACTTGAAAACTTTACCGACGCCGAAAACGCGCAGATCGCGCACCACGTCAATCAGGCGATCCGCGCGCATGGATGTATGCACCGTGACGTTGATTACGTCGTCAACGAAAAGGGCGTTATGATCGTCGATTCCTTTACGGGACGTCTCATGCCCGGCAGACGCTATTCGGACGGTCTGCATCAGGCGATCGAAGCCAAGGAAGGCGTGCAGGTGCAAAAGGAGAACAAAACGCTTGCCACCATCACCTTCCAGAACTATTTCCGTATGTACCAAAAGCTTTCGGGTATGACGGGAACGGCGCTGACCGAGGAAAACGAGTTCCGCGAGATCTATAGCCTTGACGTGGTGGAGATCCCCACCAACAAGCCCATGATCCGCACCGATCATTCCGACGCGGTCTACCGCAGTCTCGAGGGCAAATACAACGCGATCGTCGCGCAGGTGGTCGAATGCCACAAAAAGGGACAGCCCGTGCTTGTGGGTACGGTCTCGATCGATAAATCCGAGCTGCTTTCGGTGCGACTCAAGCGCGCGGGAATTCCGCATACGGTGCTCAACGCAAAATATCACGAAAAAGAGGCGGAGATCGTGGCGCAGGCGGGTAAGCTTGGCGCGGTCACCATTTCCACCAACATGGCAGGACGCGGAACCGACATTCTGCTCGGCGGCAACCCCGAATTTATGGCAAAGGCGGAAATGCGCCGCATGGAGTTCTCCGACGAGGCGATCGCGGCGAGTGTAGGCTCTGCCGAGACCGACGACGAGGAAATCCTCGAGGCACGCCGCACCTTCCAGGAGCTTGTGCAAAAATATAAGAACGAGATCGCGCCCGAAGCCGAAAAGGTACGCGAGGCGGGCGGCTTGTTCATTCTCGGTACCGAGCGTCACGAGAGCCGACGCATCGACAATCAGCTTCGCGGACGTTCGGGACGTCAGGGAGACCCCGGTGAATCGCGCTTCTTCCTCTCCATGGAGGACGACCTGATGCGTCTGTTCGGCACCGAGCGTCTGCAGGGCATCGTGTCGGCTTTGAAGATGCCCGAGGATATGCCGATCGACGCCAAGATCCTTTCCAATGCCATCGAGGGCGCGCAGAAGCGGATCGAGGACGCGAACTTCAAGCGCAGAAAATACGTGCTTGCTTACGACGACGTCATGAACCAACAGCGCGGCGTGATCTACAAGCAGCGTCAGGATGTGCTCAACGGAGAGGATATTTCCGAAACGCTCCGCAAAATGCTGATCTCCACCGTGGAGAGCGTCGTGGAAGGCTTTACGCGCAGTGAGAACCCCGCCGAATGGGAGCTTGATGCTCTGCGTGCGCATTTTATGGGCTTTTTGACGGCAGAGGAGGATTTCCGATACGCCGACGAGGAGCTTGCAAAGCTTGACCGCGGCGAGCTGACCGAAATGCTTTCCAACCGCGCGATCGACCGTTACGAGGAAAAAGAAAAGCTGTTTGGCGAGGAGACCTTCCGCGAGGTCGAGCGTGCCGTTCTGCTCCGTCAGGTCGATACGGCGTGGATGGAGCATATCGATACGATGGAGGATCTCAAGGGCAACGTGGGGCTTCAAGCCTACGCACAGCGCGATCCCGTCACCGAATACCGTATTCAGGGCGCGGATCTCTTTGATACCATGGTCGATGATATTCGACAGAACACCGTGCGCATCATTTTGTCGGTCGTACCGCGCGTACAGCCGATCCAGCGCGTGCAGGTTGCAAAGCCGCTTGGCGAGGGACCTGCGGGACCGCGCCGCGTGACGGTCAAGAGACGTGCGGTCGGCACCTTGGTCAAGGATGGGGGACAGGTCGGACGAAACGATCCTTGCCCCTGCGGAAGCGGAAAAAAGTATAAGAACTGTTGCATGCGTCAGGGCGGCGCAGAGAATTGACGGAGGAGACCGTATGGGATTCGGCTATTTATTGATCGGATACCTGATCACCTTCGTGATCAAGGTCACCGTCAGCGGCTTGGGCTTTGGGGGGCTTGCGCTCCTCGTGGGCTACGCCGTGATGCTGTATGGACTGATGCAGCTCCGTCTTTACCACCGCGCCTTTGCGTGGTCGGAGTGGATCCTGCTTCCCTTGATGGTCACGGCTCTTTACGATCAGCTGCGGTCGCTTTGCGATCTGTTTTTGTGGAAGCTGCCGCTCGTCAATGCCGTCACGAATTCGGTCTTTGAATGGGTGACCTTTGCTCTGATCATCATTTTTCATTTTGCGCTCCTTTACGCCATTCGCATGCTTGCGGGTGAGGTGGAGCTTTTGCACATTGCCACCAAGGCGATCCGCAACATGATCATCATGGGGCTTTATGCCGTTCTCACGGGGGTATATTACCTGACGGCGGGGAGCGACGTGGCAAAATATCTGTCCTTTTCGGTGATCCTCTTGAATTTTGTGTGGGTGATCTGCAACCTGCTTCTGATCCTTTCCTGCGACAAGAACATCTGCAGTGCAGGCGACGAGGATCAGCCTGCAAGACCCTCGCGATTGAAGTGGATCGACCGCATGAGCAACGCGTATGAAGCGAACCGCCAAAAGGCGATCGACAATACCCGGCGCGAGGCAGAGGAGGTGCTCCGCCGCCGTCAGGAGGCAAGACGATCCAAAAACAGTCAGAGAAAGAAGAAAAAGTAAAAAACAAGGAGGGTTTGAGGTGAAGACCAATATCAAGTCACACATGGGCTTGCGATACGTCATGCTCGCGGGAATATTTTTGTTTGATCCCATGATCGGTTTTGTGGACGTATTGCCCGACGTGGTCGGATACCTGCTCCTTTGCATGGGACTCTCCAAGCTTTCGGATCTGAACGACACGATCTCCGAGTCGGCGCAACGCTTCCGCACAATGGTTTGGGTGGGCTTTGGGCAGCTGGTTGCCGCTTATCTCGTCCACGTCGTGATGGGGCAGAGCGCCGAGCAAATGAATCGGTACGAGCAGCCCGTTGCGATCCTGCTTTGCTCGTTTATTCTCTTGGTTTTGCGGTGGTATTTTCTGATCCCCGCATTCCGCGGTCTTTTCAAGGGGCTCGGACAGCTTGCCGAGCGGCACGACGCGCGCGCTCTGTGCGAGGAAAAGAAGAACAAAACGCGATCGGAGCGCGCTTCCTTGGCAACCACGGCTTGGATCATCGTCAGCGCATGTCTGTCGGTCCTGCCCGAGACCTCGATCCTGACGTCGTTCGAGCACGATGCCGAAAGCGAGATCTTCACCTTTGATTGGTATCGCTTCATTTCGCTCTTTCGCGGCGCGTGCGGCGTGCTGTTGGCAATTTTTGCGATCGTTTGGCTGGTCAAATATATTCGATATGCGGCGACAGCCTTGCGCGACCGCGAGTGGCTTGAAACACTTCGCACCCGTTATCTCAACGAGGTCTTGCCGCAAACCGGAATGCTGACCCTGCGTCGCCTCTCGCTTGCGTTCCTTTTGATCAAGGTGGGGGCGGTCTTTACGGTCAGCCTCCGCATCAACCATTTTTCAGTCCTTCCCGCGCTCGGCTTTTCCGTGTTGATCCTTTTGGCGATCGCGCGCATGGATACGCCCGCCGAGGAGAAGCGCGGCTGTAGGATCACCTGTATAACGCTTGCCTTTTTCAGCACGGTACATCTGCTTTTGAACGTTACGTATCTTATGCAATTTCAGCCCGAGGCGTCGCTCTATCAAGCCGATGCTTATTGGCATTTTCTGATCATGCGAGTGGCGGGCGCTTTGGAGGCGATTATCACACTCGTCGCG
>JAZRIE010000086.1:0-11446 GCA_045645105.1 Eubacteriales bacterium
TTTGCCTGTGATGGTAGCAAAAGAACCGTCAGAGGTACGGGACATAACACCAACGCGGTCGGCATCGGGGTCGGTGGCAATCACAAGATCCGAGCCAACGCGGTTGGCAATGGCAATTCCCAGATCAAATACGTCGGGATATTCGGGGTTGGGCTTCTTGACCGTGGGGAAGTTTCCGTCGATCACCATTTGCTCGTCTACGGTGTACAGATGCTTCAGTCCGATGCGGCGCATGACCTCGGGAACCAGCTTATATCCCGCGCCGTGGAGCGGGGTATAGACGATACGAAGGTCGTCGGCAACTGCCTTTACCGCGTCGGGATTGACCGCCTGCGCTTGTACGGCGGCAAGATATTTTTCGTCCATTTCAGATCCGATCAGGGTGATCATGCCGTCGGCAAGCGCCTTGTCGTAGTCTGCGATCTTGACGTCGCGGAAAATATCGAGTGCATTGATCTGGGCAGAAACGGTGTCGGCATGCTCGGGCGGCAGCTGTGCGCCGTCCTCCCAATACGCCTTGTAACCGTTATACTCCTTGGGATTGTGGGACGCCGTGACGTTAATGCCGGCCACACAGCCCAGCTCACGCAGAGCAAAGGAAAGCTCCGGGGTGGGGCGCAACGCGTCAAACAGATAGGCGCGCACGTTGTTGGCGGCAAGCACGCACGCGGCGGTACGCGCAAAAAGCTCGGAGTTGATGCGGCTATCGTAGGCAATGGCAACGCCGTCCTGCGATCTCTTTTCCTGCAGGATCAGATTTGCAAGCCCCTGCGTTGCGTGGGCGACGGTATGACGGTTCATGGCGTTCATGCCCACCTTCATCGTGCCGCGTAAGCCCGCCGTGCCAAAGGAAAGACCCGACGAGAAGCGCATTTCGATCTCCTCTGCGTTGTCGGCGATCGCGACCAGCTCGGCTCTCTCTTCCTCGGAAAGCGCGTCCGACGCCACCCATTTTTGATAGTTTTCAAGATAATTGCTCATAAAGCTCCTCCGGTATCTATTGGAAAAATCGTTTTAACAAGTATAGGGTATGTTATTTCTTGGCTAAATATTCACGCAGGGCGGTTGCCAATTGGTCGGGGCAGGACGTGGACTTAAAGCCGCAACGAATCCCTCCAAGGCGTTCTACGGCTTCCTCCACGCGCATACCGCGCACGAGAGCCGCAACGCCCTGCGTGTTGCCCGCGCAGCCGCCGTGAAAGGTGACGGAACGAATGATCCCGTCCTCAATTTCAAAGTCGATCGAGCGGGAGCAGACCCCGCGCGTTTGATAGGTAAAGCGATCCATTTTTTAATCCTTTCTTTGCTTGGAAATGACAGCGTATCCTTACGGTAGCTGTGCGAAATAACCGATTGCGGTGTAATGCGGAGCTTCCATGGATAAAAAGAGCAGAAACGCGCGCAGATTTCCGCGGTCGGTGTAAAAGGAATAGTGTGTAAGCGTCTGTGCCGATTCCTCGGTGCGATGCACGCGCGTACCGACGTGATTACAGATCAATCCGCAGGACGATGCGGCGTAAAGGATCTCTCCTTGCGTGGGAATATCCTCAACGGGGATCGACAGCTCGAAGCAGCGTCGCGCGCCCGCGGGGGTTGGCAGGGAGACCGACAGATCACGACGCAACAACGCAAAGCGCGTGATGCGGCTGCCGTCGGTGGTGGGAATATCGCAGGTTGCGGCGATCTTCAGGTCGTATTGATCGATCAGTCGCGCAAAGCTGTTCAGGGGACCCTCGGTGGAGTTTTCGATCGGCAGGATGCAGTATTCGCAGCTTCCGCGAGCCACCTCCTCGCACATCGAGGGAAAGCTGTGCGTATAGACCGCGTGCGCCTCGCTTATCAGCTCGGCAAAGCGCAGATAGGCACTGTCGGCGTAGCTGCTGCGCTGATAGACGACACGTCCGCGCGACGCCTCGCCCGCCGTCTCCTCGGTATCCTCGAAAAAATCCTCGATGCCGATGTGATGCTCCGCGCTGAGCAGACGGTCGATCTCGCAGCAGAGCAGAACGCTTTTCCAAACGCCGCGCATGCGGGCAAGCTGCTCCGAGGGTGCGGGGCTTTCCGTGGGAGAGACCGTGCTTGGTGGGGGAGAGGGGGGACGGTGATCGGGCAGTGACACGATAAAGTCCAGCGCCTGACTGCCGTCCTCGACGATCTGCAGGGCAAGCTCACGCAGATGCGCGGTCTCCTGCTCGTACAGAAACCCCATACGCTCGTCCAGCTCGTTCAGGTTTGCCGCGATCACGTCCTCGGGCGAATACGCAAGAAATTCTTCCATTATCAGATCAGTTCAAGGACGGAATAGCTGTCCTTCAGGAATTTTTGAAGCTCGTCGGCGGTCAGCTTTCTTTGCGAAAGCAGAGCCAGCTCGTAGATATAAGCGGCGGTCTGTTCCTGACGCTCGCCCTCCATCGTTCCCAGCTTTGCGATCAGGGGCGATGCGGTGTTTACGGTCAGCGTTGCGTCGGTCGGGAAGGCGCCCATGCCCATATCCATGCCGCTCATGGCGTACATCTTCATCATTTCCTCCATGCGGCGCGATTCCTCGGAGATGGTCAGCAGAACGGGGACCGATGCGTCCTTCAGGGCGGTGAAGCTGACCTTCAGCTTGTCGTTGCCCGAGACCTTGACGAAAAGCTCCGAGAGGGTCTTGTCCTCGGCGGCCGCCTCGTCGCTCTTGAGTGCGCCCGCAACGTCGGCGTCGATGCGCACGTATTTGACGCCCTCACCGTAGCCCTCGATCATCGAAAGGAACTGCGTGTCAAGCGGCTTTTCAAAGACCGCGACCTGCATGCTCTGTGCCTCAAACATGGAGATATACTGTGCCTGCGCTGCCTTGTCCGAGGTGTAGTAAACGGTTCCCTCGTGTTTTTCCTTGGCGGTCTCGAGATAGGCATTGACCGTGACGAATTTTCCGTCGGTCAGCTCCAGAAGCAGGGAATCCTTGACACGGTCGTAGAACTTGCGGTCGCGCATGCAGGCGTATTCCACGAAGGTGCGAATGTCATTCCATACCTTCTCATACTCCTCGCGCGAGATATTGCAAAGGCTGTTGAGCTTGTCGGCAACCTTCTTGACGATATGCGCCGAGACCTTTGCCACATAGGTGTTGTTTTGCAGATAGCTGCGCGAAACGTTCAGGGGAAGCTCGGGGCAATCGAGAACGCCCTTGAGCATCAAAAGATACTCGGGAATGACTTCCTTGATATTGTCGGCAACGAAGACCTGATTGTAGTAAAGCTTGACCTGACCCTCGATCGACTCATACTCGTTGGTGATGCGCGGGAAATAGAGAATGCCGCGGAAATTGAGCGGATAATCAGCGTTGACGTGGATCCAGAAGAGCGGCTCGCGGTAGTCGTGGAAGACCTTGCGATAGAATTCCTTATACTCCTCAGCCGTGCAGTCCGAGGGATTTTTCAGCCACAGAGGGGTGGTGTCGTTGATGGGCTTGGGAGCCTCGGGCTCCTTTTCGTCCTCCTTTTCTCCCTTGCCGTCGTCCTCGTCGTCAACAGAAGTGAAGTAGATCTCCACGGGCATAAAGGCGCAGTATTTTTCAAGCATTTCCTCGATCTTGTACTTTTCAAGATAGGCGGCTTCCTCGTCGCTGACGTGCATGATCACGGTGGTGCCGTGTCCGTCGCGCACGCCCGCGGTCGTCTCGTACTCACCGTCTCCCGTGCAGGTCCAATGCACGGCGGGAGTCCCCGTGTAGGATTTTGTGATCACCTCCACGGTGTCGCTGACCATAAACGAGGAATAGAAGCCGAGACCGAAGTGACCGATAATGCCGTTGTCCTTGTTTTCTCCCTCGTATTTTTCAACAAACTCAAGCGCACCCGACAGCGCGATCTGACAGATATAGCGGTCCAGCTCCTCGGCGGTCATACCGATGCCGTTGTCCGAGACGGTGAGGGTCTTTGCCTCCTTGTCAAGGGTGACGTCAATGCGATAGGTCTCCTCTCCCGCGTCGTACTGACCGAGAGACGCGAGTCTGCGGAGCTTGGTAACGGCGTCCGCGGCGTTGGAAACGATCTCGCGCAGAAAGATATCCTTTTCGGAATAAAGCCATTTTTTGATGACGGGGAAGATATGCTCGGTCTGTACCGAGATCCCGCCCTTTTTATTGAAATTGTTTTCCATGCTTGTACCTCCTTGATGTTACGGAAAAAAGTGAAGCGTTTTGATAGATCATGTATTTGCGTCGTTCTTGGTTGCCGTCTCGGTGTTCTCGTGGGATCCGTTGACGGTCTCGGCTTCGTTGATGCATTCTGCATCGGCAGACTCCGATACTTCGGTGTGAAGCTCCTCCTCGACCTTGGCGGAAAGCTCAGCACTCTCCTCGGAGAAGCGCTCGAGGACCTCGTCGGATCTGATCGAAAACAGCTCGTGCTTGCGCGCAAGCTCGTAGGTGTCAAGACGCAACCGCTCCTGCGCGGTCAGGTCCCCCTCGCCGCCCGTGGACAGGGGAAGGGGATAGGTCTTTTTCTTGCGAATGCGGTCAAACACCGTTTTGTTACCGTGGTGCTCTGTCAGAGCAGGGTTATAGTAGATCTCGGTATCGGTGGGAAGTCCCTTGCTCTTAAGTCGCTTGTCCAACGCCACGCTCGTCAGCTCCAGCACCGTGGCGAATAGCGGAACACCCAAAATCATGCCCGCCAAGCCCCAAAGGGATCCCATGGTGCAAATGGCGATGACCACGCACAAGGGACTCACCCCCGTGTTGTCTCCGAGAATTCTCGGTGCCAGAATGTTGCCGTCAAGCTGCTGAACCACCAGAATGCAGAGCACAAAGGGAAGCACCATAGAGGGCTGCGTGAGCAGAACGATGATCGCGGTGGGGATCACTCCGATAAACGGACCGATGATGGGAATGACGTTGGTAATGCCGATGACGGTAGCGATCAGCATCGGGTAGGGAACGCCGATGATCGAAATGGCAATATAAACCAATACGCCGACCATGACCGAATCCAGAAGCATGCCCTTCAGATACCCGCCAAAGGAACGGTCAGCCGTCTCACACACGCGCGTGATCGTTGCGTTGATGTCGTCGTTGAACAGAGCACGACGCAGTCGCATGATCTGCGCGTATCGCTTTTCCTTGGAATTGAGCAGATAGATCGAAATAAACAGACCGAACAGAATATCGGCCATAAGTGAGACGAAATTCCCGGCGGCGGTAATGACCGTGCCGATCAATTCAGCGTTGACCATCTGCTCGAGAAGCTTGCCGTCAAGCATAAAGGAGCGCAGAAACTCCTCTACCGTGCGCTTAATGTGTACGGGATTGGCAGGCGCCAGAAATCCGCTTCCGTCGCTCTTGGTGGGTAAGATTCCGTTGATCCAATCGATGACCAGATTCAGATCGTAGAGGGCGGTCTCGGCAAACGCGGCGGAGTTGTCCATGAAATCAACGATGGTGTTGACCAATTGCGGAATGATCAGCAAGACCAGCGCGGCGATGATCAAAAGCAGCGACAGATAGGTCAAGACGAGGGAAAGCACGCGGCGAAGCCCGTGGGGCTTGACCTTGTAAAGAAGCTTTCGCTCGTAGAAGCGGAAAAAGCTATTCAGAAGATACGCCAGCACAAGTCCGATCAGCACGGGGCGGAGCAGACGAAGGATTTGCATGAACCATTGATTGAAGGGCGTGATATTCGTGACCATCACCATCAGGAGCAGGACGGTGGCGTAAACCGTAAGCCCGATCAAAAGTCTTCTTTTTTTAGTGGCTTCCATGGTCGTCTCCCTTCTCGTCATTTTGAGGCTCGTCCTCAGCCCGATCCTCGGTATCCTGCTCCGAGCATGGCTCGGCGGATGCCTGCGCCCTCGATGCGTGCCACTCTCGTTGGAGCAGGTCGGCTTCGACCTCGGCGGCTTCGATCGCGGTCTCAGACGCAAACACGGCTTGCGCGCCGTCGGACATTTCGGTGATCAGGTGGAATTTCTGCAAAAAGTCGTAAAGCACGAGCAGAAGCCGCTCGGCTTTGCTGGGCTGCTCACCGTCCTCCTGCTTTTTGCGAATGCGAATGGATTTTTTCAGCAGATAGCGCGCAGTCTTGTCGGTGGTGGGATGCGCGTTTTTCACGGGATCGACCATCGAGTCGCCCGCGTAGTAGTTTTCAAGTCCCGACGGCATGCCCTTCTTTTGCAGGCGTGCGACCACAAAACTGTCGGTCATTTCCAAAACCGTCGCAAACAGAGGCACTCCCACGATCATGCCCACGATTCCCCAAAGAGAGCCTACGATCGCCACGGCGATGATGACGCACAGAGGACTGACGCCCGTATTGTCACCCAGGATCTTCGGACCGATCACGTTTCCGTCCAGCTGTTGGATGATCAGAATGATGATCAGGAACGGAATGACCTTTGAGGGGTCGGAAAGAAGCAGAATAAACGCGGTGGGGATCGCGCCGATAAACGGACCGATCACGGGAACGATGTTCGTCACGCCCACGATGGTTGCGATCAGAATGGCGTAGGGGATATGGAAAAAGGAAATGGCGATAAAGGTCAGAATTCCAATGATCAGCGAGTCGAGAAGCTTTCCTTCCAAAAATCCGCCAAAGGAGCGGTCGGCAATGGTAAACAAGCGCGTCAGCGTGGCGTTGACCTGATCGCTGAACAGTGCGCGGCGCAGCTTCATGATCTGCGCGTAGCGCTTCTCCTTGGTGGAGAGCAGATAGATCGAAATAAAGATGCCGAAGAGCGTGTCGCGCATCACCGCAACCACTCCTGCGATCACGTCGGTCAAGGGCTTGATGTTGACGTTCTTGAGATACTCGAAAATATTTTTTCCTTGGTCGCCAAAGAAATTTGAGACCGTGTTGCTGATCTCGATCACCGATACGTATCGGAGCAGCGGCTCGTCGAGGAAGCGCGAGGTAAAGCCGTTGATCGCGTCAATGGCGCGGTTGAGCTGGACGATCGCCGAGGTTACGTAGGAGTCGTACCTCTCGGAAAACGCAACGATGCTTTCGATGAACTGCGGAATGATCAGAAGCAGGACCAGCGCGATGATCAAAAGGACGGTCAGATAGGTCAGGATCAGCGAGAGAACGCGGCGCAGGGTAGGGGGGTGAAGCTTGTACAAAAGCCTGCGCTCGAAAAGGCGGAAGAAGGGATTGCATAGGTATGCCAGGGCAAGCCCGATAAAGATCGGACGAAGCAACAGCAAAAAGCTGCGAAGCCACTGATTGATGCCCGTAAGGTTGGCAACCAGCACAAACGCCAAAAAGAGGATCGCGTAAATGCAGGCACCGATCCAAAATTTTTTACCAAATCCCTTTTTTTCTCCCGAAACCATCTTTATCTCCCAATAAATATAATTATACATTATATATTTTATACCATTTTCTGCGTTTCGTCAATAGCATTTCAAGGATTTTTATTTTCTTTTCAATAATTCTTGCAAAAGCATTAAAAGTGTGCTAAAATAAAGGGAGAAAATCGGCAAAACGCCACCGTTCCGTCGGCTTTTTTGAGGACGGACGGGGAAAAAGGAAGGACAAAACCATGAGGACCGAAAGAGCAAACGCAAAAATCAACCTGTACCTCAACGTCGTGGGCAGACGCGAGAATGGCTATCATAACATCGTAAGCCTGATGCAGACCGTTTCGGTCTGTGACCTCGTTACGGTGGATTTCAAGCCGTCCGCGCATACGTCTATCCGACTGATGGCATCGGGCAACGACGCCATGCCTACCGATTGCCGCAATCTTGCGTGGCGCGCGGCAGAGCTGTTTTTGTCTCGTGTCGGAGGAAGCGGCGAGGTGACGGTGACGATCGAAAAGCATATTCCCATGGCGGCAGGCTTGGCGGGCGGCAGCTCGGATGCCGCGGCGGTCCTGCGCGCGCTCAACCGCTTGTGCGGCGAGCCTCTGTCCACCGAGGAGCTTTGCGCATTGGGGGCGGGGCTGGGCGCCGATATTCCGTTTTGTATCGTGGGCGGATGCGCGCTGGTCACGGGGATCGGAGAGGGCTTGGAGCCGCTTGACGATATGCCCGACGTTCCTTTGGTGGTTGCCTGTATGGGAGACGGGGTTTCCACGCCGTGGGCGTATGGAAGGCTTGACGAGATACACGATAGCTTTTCGGGTGCCGACGGTGTCGATACGCGGTATCAGAGCATACTTTCCTCATTTGCGGACGGGCGCGTGAGGGATGCCTGCAAGGGCTTTTACAATCTGTTCGAGGAGGTCGTTCCGTCGGTACAGCCCTACGTTGACCGCATCAAGGCGGTGATGGACGAGGGCGGCGCGATCCGTTCGATGATGAGCGGAAGCGGGCCGTCGGTATTCGGTGTGTTTCCGTCAAACGAGGCGGCGGAGGGGGCTGTTGCGCGACTGCAGGAGATGGGAGCGTCGGCGTTCGTCTGTCACCCCAAGTCAAAATATTGATCGGATTTCCCGATTTTTCGTCTGTGTTAATACGCAGTTCATATGTCGGGTATAGAATATTAGAGTGATTATTCAATCCGTTAGAAAGGAAAATTCAACTTGAAACAAGAAAAAGAAGGACTCTCATGCCCCAGAAAGACCTCGATCGGAGGTCAGGCGCTGATGGAGGGCATCATGATGCGCGGACCCAAGCGCACGGCGATGGCAGTGCGCAATACCAAGGGCGAGCTCGTGGTAGAGGAATTTGAGACCAAGGGAAAGGAGCGCCCCGCATTCACCCGTTGGCCTCTGATCCGCGGTATTTTCGGATATATCGACTCGATGACCGTAGGATATAAATGTCTGATGCGCTCGGCAGAGCTGTCGGGACTTGAGGACATCGTAGAGGAAAGCCCAAAAAAGAAGAAAAAGAGAGAGGAAGCCGAGGCGGCAAAGCGTGCCGAGGAGCAGACCGAAGCATGTTGTGCCACGACTGCGGAGACAGAAGCGGGCGAGGGATGTTCTGAGCCTGCCGTCGAAGAAAAAGACAGTACGGCGGCGTCTGAAAAGCTCGAGGCAGAGAAGGAAGAAAAAGAGGAAAAGCTCCCCGCATGGGTGATGACGGTGATGATGATCGGTAGCGTTGTGGTCGCAATGGTGCTGGCACTCGGACTGTTTATGTACGTTCCCACCAAGCTTTACGAATGGATCGCGCCGCACGTCGGGTTTTTGCAGGGCGAGAGCCTTGCGCTCAATTCACTTTGGAAATCGGTCTTTGAGGGCGTTCTGAAGATCGTCATTCTGGTTGGCTATATGGCGCTGATCTCCTTGATGAAGGATATCCGCCGCACCTTTATGTATCACGGTGCAGAGCACAAGACCATTTTTTGCTACGAGGCGGGTCTCCCGCTGACGGTGGAGAACGTGCGCGCGCAACGCCGCTTCCATCCCCGTTGCGGTACGTCCTTTCTGATTTTGATGCTGCTCGTCAGCATTTTCATCGCGTTTTTCATCGACCCGCTCTCGATCCTGATCGGTGGCGAGGCGCTTCCGCCCATCCTTCGCACGGGTGTCAAGCTGCTGTTGCTTCCTCTGACGGTCGGCGTGGGCTACGAGCTGATCAAATTTGCGGGCAGACACGATAATCTGTTCACGCGCATCATTTCAGCCCCGGGCGTCTGGCTTCAGCACATTACCGTGTTTGAGCCGACCGACGACATGATCGAATGTGCGATCACTGCCGTTAAGGAGGTCATTCCCGAGGACGAGAGTGATCGGTGGTAATGCAAATTCCGAATGCGTCTCGGAATTTTGTAAAAAAACGAAAAAAAGGAAAACACCATGGTAGATATAGAATTGATCAAACAACAAACCAAGACCGCGCTGACCGAGCTTCTGGAAAAGTCGGGACTTCGCGCGGGGCAGATCCTCGTGGTGGGCTGCTCGTCCTCTGAGATCGTTGGCGAGACCATCGGTCAGGGATCGACCTTCTCCGCGGCAGAGACGGTGCTCAAGACCATGCTCCCGATCCTGCGTGAGCGTGGTATCTATCTGGCGGCGCAATGCTGCGAGCATCTCAATCGCGCGCTGATCGTAGAACGTGCGTGTGCCGAAAAATACGGCATTGACGAGGTTGCAGTGGTCCCACAGCCCAAGGCAGGCGGTTCGTTTGCCACGGCGGCATGGGCGGCGTTCGATGCCCCCGTTGCCGTTGAGCATATCCGCGCACATGCGGGTATGGATATCGGCGGAACGCTGATCGGTATGCATCTGCGAGAGGTGGCGGTTCCCGTCAGGCTTTCGGTCAGCAGCATCGGCTCGGCTCTTTTGCTTACGGCAAGAACGAGACCGAAATATATCGGCGGAAGCCGCGCAAAATACGAATAATCGACACTTTCATTACTCAATTTCGTCAATAGGCGCGTGAATATTCTGCCAATTGAAAAAAATGCTAAAAAAATCGCAAAATATTTCTATAACTATTGACATTTCATGCCAAATCGTGATATAATAAGATAAGGTGTCGGGTGACCTTTTCCCGACAGAGGAGCTCTTGCGTGTGTGCGGGGCTTTCCTCATATTTAACGGCAAACGAAAGGGGAACACTACAACAATGGAAATCGCGATCATTGCGCACGATCTGAAAAAGGAATTGATGACGCAGTTTTGCATAGCCTATTGCGGGATTTTGAGCAAGCACAACCTCTGTGCTACCAGCATTACGGCAAAATATATTTCGGAGGCTACCGGACTTGAGATCGAGCGCCTGCTTTCGGGCGTTCAGGGTGGAAAGCAACAGATTGCGTCACGTATCTCCTGCAACGAGATCGACGTATTGCTTTATTTTAAGGATACCCGTCAGGACGCGACAACCGACGAGGTCGAGACCGAGCTGCTCCGACTCTGCGATCTGTACAACGTTCCCGTGGCAACCAACATTGCAACCGCCGAGGTCGTGATCACCGCGCTTGACAGAGGCGACCTTGATTGGCGTGAGATCGTAAATCCGCGCTCCGCCTACAATCTGAAGCTGAAGAACGCAGCGTCCTCAAAGACGGGACGCAAAAAGGGCTGATCGCCCACCGTGGGAGACACGTTCCCCTGAGGTCCGCGCACACAGAGAGAGAACCGCGCCGCAAGGCTCGCTGAAAGGTTCTTTGCAAGGGGCAGGGGAGTACCACTCCGCACGCCAACCGAATACCGAATGAAGTAAAAGTCCGGGTGGAACCGTGCGGAAATATCCACACCCCGAACAGCAAGGCGACAGCTGTTCGAGGTGTGTTTTTTTGTAAACACTATTCTGAATATATAAGGAGAACCCAAACATGAAAGTAAAAATTCAAGAGCTTGAATTGGAGCTGACCGCTCCCGTAACCGTATACGACGCGGCAAAGGATGCCGAGCTGATCACGCGTGCCGTGATCGGGGCGGAGATCGGCGGCAAGACCGTTGCGCTCACCACCGAGCTTTGCGACGGCGACGAGGTCAAGCTTCTGACCTTCTCCGACGCGGCAGGCAAGCATCTGTTCCGTCATACCGCGTCTCATATTCTGGCGCAGGC
>JAZRIE010000087.1:0-7439 GCA_045645105.1 Eubacteriales bacterium
GCGAACATTCCGATCTCGTCCTCTTGCACGTTGCAAGCCGCGTACTCGTCAAGGAACAGGATCGGCTCGGCACAGTATGAGGTCACGGTCTTACCGTTGCGGTCGATCGCGCTCAGGATCAGGTCGCCCTCCTGCAAAAAGTAGGTCAGCACCGCCTTGATCGATTGCAGGTCGCCGCCGGGATTGTTTCGGACGTCAAAGACGAACCGTGTCACGCCGTCCGACTGCAGAGCTTGCACCGCCTGCTTGAACTGCTTGGGTGTGGTCAGATCAAAGCTTGAAATACGCACCACGCCGACCATTTCGTCGTCGGCCTTTGTAAAGTAGGTGACCGAAACCGACTCAAACTCGTCGCGCAAGATGCTGAAATCAAGGCTTTCGTAGCCGTCGGACGTGGGACGGAACACCGAAAACTCCGCCTGTGTTCCCTTCTCGCCCTTGATCATCGAGATCGCCTTGGTGTATCCAAGCTCGCCAACCGTTTGATAGACGCCGTCGGCATTTTTGACACGGTAGATGAAGTCGCCCACGCGAAGCGTTGAGCCTGCGGCTGTGCCGTTTTCGTAGATGGAAACCACTTGGAAGGCTTGATATTCTACGCCCGATACCGTTACTGCGGTATTGACGACGCTGACGCCGATGCCCACGTAGTCGCCCACGTTGTCGGCTGAGATCTCGGCGTATTCCGCCTCGGTGTAGTATTCCGCGTAAACATCTCCCGTTGCCTCGGCGTATGCCTTCAGCACGGCGTCCATCAAAGCCTCGTCGCTGACCTTTCCCGCATAATAGGAAAAATGCTCAAAGAGTGCCGCGAGAATCTCAAGCTTTTCAAAGTCACCGTCGGTCGAGGGGAGCTCGTTGTTTTTCAGTCGGTCGATCTCCTCCTGCTGCGCGGCAAGCTTTTCGGTGTAATAGCTTCTTTTTGCCGCCGACGTGAGCGTGTAGGTCAAAAGCACCGAAACCACGGTCACAAGCACGAGCAGAGAGACCAGCACGCCGCGCGGACGTCCTCCCTGTGGGGGCGTTTGTCCTTGCCCGTTCGGTGCGTCTCCCCCGCGCCACATGCCGGGATAATAGTCGTTTTCGTTCAGTTTCATAAAATTCCCTTCCGGATGCAATTTGGAACTCATGGGTCTGTTCCGAAGCGGAATCATAACGTTTTTTTGCTTCCATAATTATATTATTGTATGTTCGACATTCGGTTTTATGCAAAAAAACGTCTCAATAATACAGTACAGAAGCGAAATGCAACCGCGCCCTTGCGGATTGCATTTCGCTTAACGGTTCAAAAATCAGAATTTGATCGGCTTGGAGTTGAGGTACTTCTTGACCATCAACGCTACCTTGAAGGTGATGGCATGCTCAAACTCACGCAGATCCAGCCCCGTCAGCTTGCGGATCTTCTCAAGACGGTATACCAGCGTATTTCTGTGTACGAACAGCTTTCTCGAGGTCTCGGAGACGTTGAGGTTGTTCTCAAAGAAGCTTTGAATGGTCATCAGCGTCTCGCGGTCGAGCGACTCAAGGCTGCCTCTCTTGAAGACCTCCTGCAAGAACATCTCGCAAAGCGTGGTGGGAAGCTGATAGATGAGTCGTCCGATGCCGAGGTTCTCATAGCTGATGATGTTCTTTTCGGTTTCAAAGACCTTACCGACCTCAAGTGCCACCTGCGCTTCCTTGTAAGCGCGCGCCAGATCCTTGATGTTCTCCACCACGGTGGAAATACCGATCGACACCTTGGTGTAGAATTCGGTGGAGAGCGTGTCGGCGATGTTGGTGGCGATCTTTTCAATGTCCTTGGTCTCAATTCCCGCACGAATGTCCTTTACCAGCACGATATCGTGCTCGCCTACGCTGATGACGTAGTCCTTGGACTTGTCGGGGAACATATTCTGAAGCATTTCAAACGGCATCATATCGGTTTTGCCGTAGAACTTGATCAGAAAGACAATACGCATTTCCTCTGTATTAAAATGTAACTCTTTAGATTTGATATAAATGTCACTGGGCAGAATGTTGTCAAGAATGATGTTTTTGATGAAAGAGCCCTTGTCGTACTTTTCATCGTAAAGATTTTTGATATTGCCGAGAGAGATCGACAGAAGCATAGACATCTTCTCTGCCATCTTGTCCTCACCCTCAACGAATACGATGTAATCGGTCTTGGGACCGTTAGTCATCGAACGGTAGGTATATCCCCCGTTGGTGATCACATCGCTGGTGTAGTTCAATTCATCACGGACGCCCTGACGGATCTCACCGATCTTTACCAGCTCCGAGCAGGCAATGATCACACCGTTCTCGTCGATCACGCCGATCACGCGATCAATCGCGTCCTTCATCTGATGAATGACACCTTGAAACAATCTGTTAGACATACAAAATCTCCTCTGTTTTCAAAATTTGAAAATGCGTTTGTTAAAATCTGCCTATATTCTACCATGTTTTTTGTGATTTTTCAATAGGTTTTTCGATATTTTTCATAAATTTTTTCTTTTTTTTCGTTCATTCTGCATACCATTTCAAAAAAATGTGTCAAAATGACCATTTTTTTGTCAAAATAGCAACAAACGATCACTTGGAAAGCTCAAATTCATAAACGAGACACGACAACACGAAGCTCGCCGCCGTTTCAGTGCGCAAAATCCGCTTACCGAGCCCCACGGGCTTCATGCCCTGCGAGATCGCCCACTCAGCCTCGGCGATCGAGAAGCCGCCCTCGCTTCCGATCACGATCGAAACACTTGGGGTCTGCCCTTCGGGAAGCTCTCGACGAAGCTCCTTCAGTATCTGCGGCAGGGGGGTAGTTCCGTCTCCCTCGTAGCAAAAGAGCGGAATATCGGCACGCGACGCCCGCTCGACCGCCTCACGGAAGCGCATGGTGGGCTGCACCGTAGGAAGAATTCCCCTTCCGCACTGCTTTGCCGCTTCCTGCGCGATTTTTCGGCGTCTTTCCAGCTTTTTTTCCTCGGATTGGTCCTTGACGCGCGTAATACAACGCTCGCTTTCGAAGGTAACGATCTCGCAGGCTCCGCATTCAACCGCCTTCTGGATCACGGCATCAAGCTTGTCCCCCTTGGGAAGTGCCTGATAAACGCAGGCAAAATAGGGTGGCTCGGTATCGCTTTTTTCGACCGACAAAACCCTTGCGCGCACACAGTCTGACAAAAAATCGGTCAGCTCACACGCATATTCAAAGCCCTGCATATCGCAGACCGTAATATGCTCTCCCGCCGCCATTCGAAGCGAACGGGAGACGTGATGAGCATCGTCCCCCATCAGCGTTACCGTGTTCTCGGATATCTGATCCTTTCGAACAAAAAACCTCGGCATAAAAACCTCTCAAAAAAAAGATGTAAACCTATTATACTACATATTAGCCAATTCGTCAAGAGGATTTTTGTAATTTATGTCATAAAAATTGAAATGTTTTACAAAATAACGACCTCGTATACGGCAATAATTAACAAATGAAACAAAGGTGAAAAAATTCTTATGGAAAATGTTTTAAAATATTCAAGATAGGTCTTGACATTGATTTGACGGAGTGTTATAATATGTAACTGATTTCATTTTTGTTAACAAAATTTAAAACTCTGCTGAAGAAAGGCATATAACATGAATACCGCAACCGTATTTTTATCGCTTTCCATCGCGCTATTGGCGGGACTGCTTCTTTCCCGTGCCGCAAAGCTCGTACATCTTCCCGCCGTGACCGCATATCTGGTGGCGGGTATCCTGATCGGACCCTTTTTGCTCGGTCAATTCGGAGTGAACGGTCTTGGCTTTACGTCGCTTCACCAGGTAGAAGGCTTTTCCATGCTTTCGGACCTCGCGCTCGGCTTTATCGCCTTTGCGATCGGAAACGAATTCCGTATGTCCCAGCTCAAAAGGATCGGTAAGCAGGCAACCGTGATCGGTATTCTGCAAGCCGTGGTAACCACCCTCTTGGTGGACGCCGTTCTGATTGGGCTTCACTTCGCGATCCCCAACATCCTGACGCTTCCCGTTGCCATCGTGCTGGGTGCGATCGCCGCCGCAACGGCTCCCGCCGCCACGCTGATGGTCGTCAAGCAATACAAGGCAAAGGGACCTCTGACCACCATTCTGCTCCCGATCGTAGCGCTCGACGACGCCGTGGGTCTTGTACTGTTCGCGGTCTCCTTCGGAGTTGCAAAGTCGATCGGCACGGGCAACGTCAGCATCCTTTCGGTCGTGCTGGAGCCGATCCTTGAGGTAATTCTCTCGGTTCTGCTCGGATTTATCATGGGGCTTGTTTTCAACCTTATGGAACGCTTCTTCCATTCGCGCTCCAAGCGTCTTGCCGTTTCCGTGGGCTTTGTAATGATCACGGTTGCCATTTCGTCGCTCACCTTCTCGGTCGGCGGCATTCACGTTGCCTTCTCCTCTCTGCTCTCCTGCATGATGCTGGGAACGGTGTTCTGCAACGTCTGTGACTTTTCCGAGGAGCTGATGGACCGCGTAGACCGCTGGACCGCTCCCCTATTCATACTTTTCTTCGTACTCAGCGGCGCGGAGCTGAATTTGAGCGTCTTCTCCGAATGGACGATCGTACTGATCGGTATCGTTTACATCATCGCAAGATCAATTGGAAAATACTTTGGCGCGTTCACAAGTGCTAAAATGACCAACTGCGACTCCAACATTGTAAAGTATCTCGGCATTACCCTGCTCCCGCAGGCAGGCGTTGCGCTCGGCATGGCAAGCAAGGCGGCAAGCGCCACCACAGGGATCGAGGGCGGCGACCTGATCATGAACATCACGCTGTTTGCGATCCTCATATACGAGATCGTCGGACCCTTCCTGACCAAGATCTCCCTGACCAAGGCAGGAGAGATCCAGCCCGAGGGCAAGACCAGTGCGCGCCACGAGCACGCAAAGAAAATGGCTGCCGCAAATGCAAACCAAGAAACAAAATAAACACAAAGAAATCGGATGCGACCGTAGCAGGTGCATCCGATTTTTTCATTCCTTATTTTTCATTTCCTCGTCACGTTTTTTTCGAAGAAGCGGATCGTCGATGACGTCCTGCAGGCGTTCGATCTCGCGGTCCTTCCGCCACAGATAGCTGAAGTGCGCCTCGGTTCCGTTGCGGATCCTGCGCACGTTCTCTACGTGCTTATAGAGGATCACCACGGTCGCAAGCATAAAGATCACAGCCCCGATGCTGTCGTCGGTGATCGAGGAATACAGAGCGGGATAGATGAGCGACGCCGTGATGGGTACAATACAGATATAGTCGATGATCAAAACCAAAATCAACTCAATAGTTAAAAGGACAAGAAAGACTCTGGGATTGAGGGCTAAGATCACACCGCCAAGGCATGCCAAGCCTTTTCCGCCGCGAAAGCCCAAAAAGACGGGAAAAATATGACCGATGATACACCCCGTTCCCGCCAAGCACGCCGCATAAGGAACAGCAGGCAGTATCACATAGCGTGCGAGACAGACTGATCCCGCCGCCTTGAAAATATCGAAGATCGCGCTGAACGCCCCTACCTTTTTTCCCATGGTGATCACGGCGTTGGACGCTCCCGCGTTTCCCGATCCGTGCTTGCGGATATCAAAGCCCTTGGCTTTGGCAATCATATACGCAGGGTTCACAGAGCCGATCAGATAGCCTGACAGAGCGCACAGCAACAGCTTTAACCAAATCATCAGAAAGCTCCTTCCTAAACAGGGTTTACTCTATGGTATATTATAATATATTTTACCGAATTTGTCAAGATTATATTGTTGAAGCACGCGCTTTTTTCGCAAATAACAAAGCAGGTGTGATATTTGCTAAAAGGTGGGTGTATTTTTCGTTTTCACTTTTTTCTATTGAAAAAAGACCACTTTTTTGGTATAATAGGGGGTGAAATTTATGATTTGGAGGACTATTCCATGACGCAAAAGGAGCTTTATGAAATTGCCAAGGCGCGCTATGCCGCCATTGGGATCGACACAGAAGCCGTGATCGAAGGGCTTTCGGGCGTCTCGATCTCCATGCACTGCTGGCAGGGAGACGACGTCAAAGGCTTTGAAAACGCAGGCGAGCTCACCGGAGGCATTCAAGCTACGGGCAACTACCCCGGTGCCGCAACCACCCCCGAGCAGCTCATGCAGGACATCGACAAGGCATTTTCTCTAATCCCCGGTAAGCACAACGTCAACGTCCACGCCTGCTACGGTATTTACAATGACGGCAAGATCGTAGACCGCGACGAGATCAAGCCCGAGCATTTTCAGCCTTGGGTAGACTTTGCAAAGACACGCGGCATCGGTCTTGACTTCAACCCCACCTACTTCTCGCACCCGCTTGCCGCCAACGGTACGCTGACGAACCCCAATGAGGAGATCCGCGCCTTTTGGATCCGTCACGGCATTGCCTGCCTGCGTATTGCGGAATATTTTGCGCAGAAGACGGGATTTCCCTGCTTGATGAACATCTGGATCCCCGACGGCATGAAGGATATTCCCGCCGACCGTATGGGGCCCAGAATGCGGTACATGGACTCGCTCGACCAAATTCTCGGCTGCGGCTACGACAAGAGCCTTGTGAACGTCACGCTCGAATCCAAGGTGTTCGGCATCGGTCTTGAGTCCTATACGGCAGGCTCTGCCGAGTTCGCGCTCTCCTACGCCACCACGCGCGGTATCGTGCCGCTCATGGACAACGGTCATTATCATCCCACCGAGGTGGTGTCCGACAAGATCTCGGCACTTCTCTGCTTCAATCCTAAGATCGCTTTGCACATCACACGCGGCGTCCGTTGGGATTCCGATCACGTCGTCCGCTACGACGACGAAACGCTTGAGATGATGAAGGAGGTCGTCCGAAACGACGCACTCGACCGTGTCATTCTCTCCACCGACTATTTTGACGCCTCGATCAACCGCATTGCCGCTTGGGTGATCGGTATGCGCTCGGTGCAAAAGGCTCTCTTGACCGCCATGCTCCTACCCGACGGCAAGATGAAGGAATTGCAGAACACGATGCAATTTACCGAGCTGATGATCCTGCAGGAGGAAATGAAGCTCTTCCCCGTCGGTGACGTTTGGAACGAATTTTGCGCACGCGCGGGTATTGTGGGCGATGCCTCGTGGTTTGAAGCCGTTCGCGAATACGAGCAGACCGTGCTTTCGAAAAGATAAAAAACATAAAGATAAAAGTGAGCGTCTCAAGCCGAGACGCTCATTTTTATTGATGGGGGCGGTGTTATATTCCCCTTGAAAATCCAACGCGCGAAGCGCATATCACGTCCGCAGGACATATCACGCACTTGTTCATAGCACTCGCCGAAGGCGAATATAATTGGCGCACCTGCTCTATTGCAGGTGCGCCAATCAGACTGTTGACAAAAGAAGTACTAAATAGCATATTGCACAAATATAACAATCCCTCAGTCACCTTACGGTGACAGCTCGCGAGTCGC
>JAZRIE010000088.1:0-4713 GCA_045645105.1 Eubacteriales bacterium
GGCGCGCATGGTCTTGTACAGTACGACGAGAAGCGCGGCAATGACCATGAATTTGTCGGCGAGGGGATCGAGGAACTTTCCAAAGTCGGTAACGAGATTGTGCTTGCGCGCGATTTTTCCGTCGAGCATATCGGTCAGCGACGCGCCGATAAAGAGAACGACGCCAACGATGCCTGCCCAAAGGGCGTCGGAGATCATCAGCACCACCACGAAGATCGGCACCATGATCATGCGGAGAACGGTAAGCTTGTTAGGAAGATTCATTTGTTTCATTGTTTTAGTCCTTTCCAATGTTTATTTTGTAATGAGATTGCCGTACAGATCGTAATCAATGACCTTGCGCACCTTGACACGAACAAACGAGCCGGGGGCGATACGCGCGTCTGCGCGGAAGTAGACCTTTCCGTCGATCTCGGGCGCGTCGGCGGCACTTCTTCCAAAGTGTACCTCTGCCACGGGATCGTAGTCCTCGCAAACGACCTCTACCGTCTTACCGATCTTTTCGCGGTTCAGCTCCTCGTTGATCTCCATCTGCTGGCGCATGAGAATGTCCATGCGATCCTGCTTGATCTGCTCGTCGATCTGATCGGGGAAGTCGTAGGCGGGGGTGTCCTCCTCGCGTGAGTATGTGAACACGCCGGCGTGGTCGAAGCGTTGCTCGCGGAGAAATGCCGAGAGCTGCTCGAAATCCTCGTCGGTCTCGCCCGGGAAGCCGACGATAAAGGTGGTTCTGATAACGATGTCGGGGATCTCGCGGCGAAGCTTGGTTAGCACCTCGCGGATCATGGCACTGTCGCCGTGACGGTTCATTGCCGTGAGCATATGGTCGCTGATATGCTGGAGCGGCAGATCGATGTACTTGAGAATGCGGGGGTTGTCGCGCATCTCGGCGATCAATTCGTCGGTGACCTTGTCGGGGTAGCAATAGAGCAGACGGATCCACGGGATCGAGGTCTCCTCGGTGATCTTATGCAAAAGCTCGGAGAGGGCGTATTTTCCGTACAGGTCGAGACCGTAGCGTGTTACATCCTGCGCGACGACCACAAGCTCCTTTACTCCAAGCGACTCAAGCTGTTGTGCTTCCTTGATCAAGTCCTCCATCGGGCGACTGCGGAACTTGCCGCGGATCGAGGGAATGGCGCAGTAGGCACAGCGGTTGTCACAGCCCTCGGCAATTTTGAGGTAAGCCGTGTAATCGGGGGTGGTCAGCACGCGGTCGCCGCCAAGACGCACGGTGTCCTTGTCCTCGTGCGAGAAGTACTTGACCTTCGAGCCCTTTTTCTTTTTGGTTGTGACCGCCTCGATCGCCTCGACAATATTGTGGATACTGCCAACGCCAAGCACCGCGTCAACCTCGGGAAGCTCGCGGAAGATCTCCTCGCCGTAGCGCTCTGCAAGACAGCCCGTTACGATGATCGCCTTGAGGTGGCGGTTCTTTTTGAGCCACGCCACGTCGAGAATGTTGTCGATGGCTTTCTTTTTTGCGCTTTCGATAAAGGCGCAGGTGTTGACGATGATCACGTCGGCGTCAATGTCCTCGGGCGTGATCCCATAACCTGCCTGCAGCACCTCGTGCAGCATGACCTCGGTGTCAAGCTGGTTCTTCGGACACCCGAGAGAAACAAATCCGATTTTCATATTGTTTACCTTTCTGTGAGTTTTTCTTTTTTCGTGGGGGAACTTCCTGAGAGAAGTTTCCCCCCACCCCTTCAAGAACCTTTAACGCTTTCATAAAGACAGGTGAAAAGGGCATGCTTGTGCCCCGAACGGTTGTTTGGGGCATAAGTGGGGAAGTGCGTGGACAGACGGAGTGATGGCTTCCGATATCATTACGCTTCTCTGCGAGAAGGCATGAGCGTCGAGCCCCTGCCCGATCCAAAAACGTTGTTTTGCAAAAGGCGAAACAAGCTCGGTTGCAGGGGTGCCACTACAATCAAATTTTTAACATCCTGTGTTAAGTGTCTGTTTTGCATCCCGGAATAACAAAAATACCTCTTTATATTTTATCATAAAATCGAACACTTTACAAGACCTTTTGCCGAAAAAATATTGTTAAGTGAAAAAAACGCTATCTTGGCGTTTGTGTCCTCGCTACGTGCGTTTTTTCTTGGAACGAATTTTTTCCTCGAGTTAGAAACAGAGCAATATTTGTCTTGCAAAGGACGATTTGTGTCTTGAAAAAGAGCATGATTTGTCTTATAATTAAGATGCTATTAAAAAACAAAGGAGAGGTTATACAAATGAAATTAAGTGTTCTTGCAAACCTTTACGGTGCTAAAACGTTAGAGGAGACGCTCAAGATCCTGACCGACCTTGGCGTACACACGGTAGAGCTTGGCGCGGGCGGATACCCCGGCAAGGCGCATTGTAATCCTGCCGAGCTATTGGCGGATGCAAAGAAATACGATGCGTTCATTGAAACCTTGAGAAAATATGACGTGACCGTTTGCGCGCTGGCGGTTCACGGAAACGCGGTACACCCCAATCCCGAGACCGCTAAGAGATACGACACCGACTTCCGCAACGCAGTTTTGCTTGCCGAGAAGATGGGTGTGGATACCGTCATTACCTTCTCGGGTTGCCCCGGAGACCACGAGGGCGCCAAATACCCCAACTGGGTAACCTGCCCGTGGCCTGAGGATTTTCTTGCCATTCTCGATTGGCAGTGGAACGAAAAGCTGATCCCCTATTGGAAGGAAGCAGGTGCGTTTGCTGTTGCTCACAACGTACCGCGCATCGCGTTCGAGATGCATCCGGGCTTCTGTGTTTACAATCCCGAAACCCTGCTTCGTCTGCGCAAAGCCGTGGGCGATATGATCGGCGCGAACTTCGACCCATCTCACCTGATCTGGCAGGGTATGGATCCCGTTGCCGCCATTCGTGAGCTTGCGGGGGCGATCTACCACGTTCATGCAAAGGACACCAAGATCGACAAGTACAACACCGCCAAGAACGGCGTGCTGGACACCAAGCACTACGGCGACGAGCTTCACCGCGCATGGGTGTTCCGTACCGTGGGCTACGGCAACGGCGAGACCTATTGGCGCGATCTTGTTTCCAATCTCCGTCTGTGCGGCTACGACCGCGTGCTTTCGATCGAGCATGAGGACAGCCTGATGACCATCGACGAGGGACTACGCAAGGCGGTTGCGTTCCTGAACGACGTGATCATCACCGAGGAAAAGCCCACCACGATGTCGTGGGCGTGATTGTCTTAAATATTCCTATATATCATTGGGGCGGGAGGTTGTTTTCTTTCCGTCCCTTTTGATGTGTGAAGAGGGCCGATTGCGAATGCTTGGTTTGTTCAACGGACAAAGGTCTTCTGTGCTTTTTGACAACTTTTTTCATAAAGCTTCCTGCAATTTTATATAATAAATTTTGCGATAATTCTTGACAAAAGGCGCGCGGTGTGGTATAATACTTGAAAAGTGATCTTTAAACCGATACAGAGATGTCGGAAAGGTGTTCATATCAACCTCTGCCCCCGGGCGGAGTGTATCGTTGTATGTGGAATCTTGCCGACAGGCAGGATTTTTTTATTGCCCGAAGGGGGTGACGAAATGAAGCAAAAGGCACAGATCATGGATGCGACCGCGATCTCTCGCGCAATGGCGCGCATTACCCATGAGATCATCGAGCGAAACCAGGGCGTTGGCGAAATATGTCTTCTCGGCGTAAAGCGCCGCGGGATCCCGCTGGCGGCAATTCTTGCCCGAAACATTGAGCGCTTTGAGGGCGCGCAAGTGCCGCTCGGATACCTTGACGTCACCAAGCATCGTGACGATCTTTCCGAACAGGAAAAGCTTGAATTGGCGGCGGAATGTCACATTCCTTGCGACATTCGCGACAAAACCGTGATCGTGGTGGACGACGTGATGTATACCGGACGCACCACGCGCGCTGCTCTTGAGGCGGTGTTTGCTTATGGAAGACCGCAGGCGGTACAGCTGGCGGTGTTGGTGGACAGAGGACACCGAGAGCTTCCGATCAGACCCGACTACGTTGGAAAGAACGTTCCGACGTCGCGTACCGAAACGGTCGAGGTACGGCTGGAGGAGATCGACGGCGAGACCGCCGCGTATATTTGCACGGCAGATAATTAAAATTTGAGAAGGAGAGAAGCAGAATGAAGGGCTTGAACAACGCAATGATGGATCAAAATCAAGTAGAGTCTTTGGCAAAGGCTTTTTTAGCCGATCAAAAATTGCTCTCCGACCGTATGGAGAACTATTCGATTTTTCCCGGTTTTTGCGATGTGCACGTGCATTTTCGTGAGCCGGGCTTTTCTTATAAGGAGACTATGGCAACGGGGTCGATGGCGGCGGCGCGCGGCGGCTACACGGCGGTCTGCACCATGCCAAACCTGAACCCCGTCCCCGACAGCCCTGCACACCTGAAGGCACAGACCGACATTATCGCCCGTGATGCGGTGATCGACGTTTACCCCTATGCCGCCATTACGGTGGGGCAAAAGGGTGAGGAGATCTCAGATCTTGAGGGGATGGCAAGTGACTGTATCGCGTTTTCCGACGACGGTCGCGGCGTGCAGAGCGAGGACATGATGCGAGCGGCGATGGTGCGCGCCAAGGCACTTGGCAAAAAGATCGTGGCGCATTGCGAGGTCAACGACCTTTTGCACGGCGGCTATATCCACGACGGCACGTATGCACGGATGCACGGTCACAAGGGCATTTGCTCCGAGAGCGAGTA
>JAZRIE010000089.1:0-10444 GCA_045645105.1 Eubacteriales bacterium
GCACAAACACCACGAGCAAAAAACAAAGGACACCGAATGGTGTCCTTGTTTTTTGGTTGCGGAGGTGGGATTTGAACCTCACGACCTCCGGGTTATGAGCCCGACGAGCTACCAGGCTGCTCTACTCCGCGATATTTGTTATCCCTCGGTGGTGCCGGTGACCGGGGTCGAACCGGTACGATACTTTCGTATCACGGGATTTTAAGTCCCGGGCGTCTGCCTGTTCCGCCACACCGGCAAGGTAGCACCGAGAGACTTTTGCGCTCCTGATCGGTTCGCATTAGATATTATATCACTCTCCCTCCCGTTTGTCAACCCCTTTTTGAAAAATTCTCTTTTTTTCTTTCAGCTTTTTTGTTTTTCTTCGACATCCATAAATTCTCAGGTCGCGTCTCTTTCGAAATTTGTCCCCGAGAATTTACGATCCGTCGTGTCTTTTCAGCCCCTTCCTCAACCTTCCACCGTCTCAATGATCTGCAACAAATCGCTCCTGATTTCGTCCTTCATCTGCTCTACAGCGTCGTCAAGAATCACTCGCCGAGAGGTATCGTTCATGGCGGTTTCTACCGACTCCACCAGCGCAATGACCGTAAAGGTCTCTGACGAAAGCCACTCCTGTCCTGCTGCTTTTGCGAATGCACCGATCTTTCGGTCTCGCCCGTCTGCCGGGATCCCAACCGCCGGTGTTTTTACCGCCGTGGACAAAATCAGCGCGTGCAGTCGCATCGTTACCGTCGCTCGTGCCACAGAAAGGATCGCCGCTGCATCGGTCGGCTCTTGAGGGAACAAAGCCGCCCCGCCCAATTTTCTTGCCGCCATTTGCGCTGTCTCTGCGTCGTTCTTGGCGTCAAGCACGAGAAAAAGCGGGTACAAGCCGTGCCGTCGGCAAAGCATGCGCGTTGCCGCCAAAATCCGATCTCGTATCAGTGCGCACGATGCCCCGCCGCGCAGGACGACGCAGAGATAATTTGCCTGTGCCGTCAGTCCATGCGCCTGTAGAATTGCCGATCCCCGATCGGACGGTGGCAACGGCATCAAAAGTGCAAGATCGGCGGTCTTATGCAGTCTTCCCGCGTCCACGCCCATAGCGTTCAGCCGACGAAGTGACTCCTCGTCGCGCAAGCTGACATATCGACAGCGTGACAAGACGTGAGCAACACGCCGTCGTGCGCGTTTACCAATCAGCGGTCCGATCCCGCCCGCCAGCAGAACGGTAGTTTTTCGTAGCCACGTAGCAAGTCGAAGCAAGCCCAGATAATACGATAACGACCGATTGCTCGTCAAATTTTGAAGCAAAGACCCACCGCCGCAAAGAAAAGCATCCGAACGCGCGATGGCAAGCCGAACGGCGATCGGATTTTTGCGGTTGACGCAACGCACGCCAAAGCGCAGTCGACTTTTTTGCGGTGCCGCTGTCAGTGCCGTGATCCCGATCTGCGGCGCGATGCTCTTCATGGCGGTCAGAAAACCAAGCAGAATAGCATCATCTCCAAGATTTCCGCATCCAAAGTAGCCGCCTACCGTAACGTTCGTTCTCTTTTTTTGCGACAGGGTCTCTCGGTAAAGCGACAGAGCTTCGTCACACATGAGATCGGCACTTAGGTGTTCTTCGACCATGCGACGGCAATCCGCTCCGCATTGCGCGCGTATCTCGTCGGACGACAAAAGCAGGCGCAGGTCGCGTTTTAGTCGATCGTTGTTCGGCAAGATCTCTCCGCGGCTGCAAAAATTGGATGCCAGATGCTTTTCGAACGTCATTGGTGTGAGAATTCCCCCATACCCCTCGTTGCCGCAAAGAATGACCGCACAACCGCAAGCCGCAGCTTCCATTGCCGCACGCGAGACGCCGACAAAAACGCTCCCGCTTCGCAGCAACGCGGGCATCTCTCTCACCCAACCCATCACCTCGATCACCTGCGCTCCAACAGATTGGTTGACCTGCTTGGCAAGTCTTTCGATCCGTTCCAGCTCACTGCCGCCCCCGGCGATTTTAATACATAGGTGTGGAAAGTCTTGAAAAAGAGACGGCGCGACGGCACATAACAGCTCGGCCCCGCGTGCGCAATCGGCGTCCAAGCGGCTGGCAAAGATCACACAGTCCCTATTGCTTGGTCTTTCGGGCGGAAAGAAGCGGCGGCAGTCAATGCCGTTGGGAATCACGCGGATGCGATTGACGGACACGCCATAGGTATTGCAGACGTAGTCGCGAAGATCCTCGCTGACCGCAACCGTTCGTTCTCCCCAATTGCACAGTCGCGAAAGCAAGAAATTGCTCCGAAACTTGGCGTGGACGGTTACGATCTCGCAGGCATCTCGCTTGCCGAGTCCACGCATGATCATCGCGGGAATACGCGCGTGTGCGTGCAGAATATCGACTGCCTCCTTGCGGATCAGCCGACGAAGCCTTGCTCTGATGCATATCCACACGAGGGGATTATGCGAGCAGGTGGGAGCGCAATACTGTCGGACACCGTGTCGCTCTGCCTCCTCTGCCAAATTTCCACCCGATGAGACCAGCAGAACCTCCTCGCCGCGATCAATCAAGCCGCGCATGAGCTGTGTAATATGCGTTTCCGCACCGCCGCAGTCCATGCGATCGGTCAGCATCAGAATTTTCATAAGGCAAGCCCCTCACACTCTGAAAACAAATTTTTCTTGCTTTTATTTTGTTCCTTTTTTCCATTTTTATGCGCATATATTTAAGGAGCGTGTTACAGAAGCTTTTTGCAAAATTCGTTAAAAAATTATGTCAAACCTTGTCTTGCGTCTTGACAAGAGACTAAAAAACTGTTATAATTAATATGGATTATCATGTCGCTAAGAGTTGGGGGGTGTTGGCTTGAGAAAAGCGTTTTTTGACGTGGTTGGTAATCGTCGGCTTCTCTCTCGTCTGCAAAACGACGTAACAAACCGAACCCTCTCGCACGCCTACATCCTTGAGGGAGCGCACGGAACGGGAAAGCATATGATCGCGCGGCGGCTTGCCGCTGCCCTTGCCTGCGAGATGCGCGACGACTCGTCAGCTCCCCTTCCCTGTATGCGCTGCAATTCTTGCCGAAAAATCCTTGAGGGCAACTCGCCCGACGTGATCACCGTCAACCGTGACGACAAGGCAACGCTTGGGGTAGACGTCATTCGCGCGATGAGGCAGGACGTCTGGATCGCCCCCAACGACATCTCCACAAAGATCTATCTGATTGAGGACGCGCATCTGATGACCGAGCCCGCGCAGAACGCGTTGCTTCTCACGCTTGAGGAGCCACCCTCTTACGTGCTGTTTCTCTTGCTTTGTGAAAGCACCGCCCCCCTGCTGGAGACGATTCGCAGTCGCGCACCTACGTTGCGAACCGAGCCGATCCCATCGGAGACGCTTGAGGCACATCTCTGTCGCGTCAACGCCGAAGCCGCCATGATGAAGCAAAACGCCTCACGCGAGCTGTCTGAGATCGTTGCCGCGTCAAACGGAAGCATCGGCAGGGCGCTCTGTCTGCTTGACCCCGAGGTTCGAAAGCCCATCGTAACAAGGCGTGCGACCGCAAGAGAATTCGTCCGTCTGTGTTTGGAGCGGCATCAAGCCTCTGCTACCGTCGTCTTCCTCAGACCGCTCCTCTCAGCCAAGCGAGACGATCTGACCGAAACGCTGAATACCCTGCTTCTCTGCCTGCGCGATCTGTTGCTGATCAAGCAGAGCGAGAACGCCCCTCTCTGCTTCTTCACCGACCGTGAAGAGGCCGCATCGCTTGCCTATGGGTTTACCTCCCCCAACCTGCTTTCGCTCTGTGAGCACGTAACAACGGCATGCGACCAATTACAAAGAAACGCAAACGTTCGCCTGACCCTGACCGCCTTTGCGGTCAATGCAGGGCTTCTATAAAGATCAAGAAAGGATTCTGTATATGTCCGAGAACATGCAAAAAGATCCCGCGCAGACCAAGGAGAAGCGCGAGGGCAATGCGGAACGAAACGGAGGCAGACACGGTCGCCGCCGTCCGCATTATAGAAACGGGAACAAACCGCAAACCACCGAAAAGCCTCAAGAGGCACAAAACAAAGAGACCACCCCCGAGCAAGCATCCGAAAACCGTCACGAAAAGAAAAATTCACAGTCCCACGGAGAAAAAAGGAAAAACGGCAACCCAAATTCCCGCAACGGAAGTCGAAACGGCGGCGGTCAAGGAAAAGGACGGCAATTCAATCGCCGCGACAGAGAAAGCCGCATGTACGACCCCTACGAGGCACCCAGCAAGCAGGAGATCGCTCTTTCGGAGCTTCGCGCGCAAATCGTTCTTCAAGCGGCAGACGGCACGCACCCCGAGGCTTACGGATCCGCTTCGACAACGGAAGAGATCGTCACCGAGTCCCCCATCACCCCCGAACAGATCGTAGCGGACGAAACGCCGCTCACGCCTGCTCCCGAAACGCTAGCCCCCATTACACCAGCCACAAAAAAAGTGGAGGTTGTGGGTGTCCGCTTCCGCTCATCGGGTAAAATGTATTATTTCGATCCACACGGGCTCTCGATCAAAAAGGGAACCGCCGTGATCGTGGAGACCACACGCGGTCCCGAATTCGGAGACGTCTGCCTTGGAAATTCCATGGTCAGCGCAACCGATACCGTCACACCTCTGCGCCCCGTTCTGCGTATTGCAACAATCGAGGACGTCGCGCGCAACGAAAGCAATCGAAAGAAGGAGCAGGACGCGCTGTCGATCTGCCGTCAAAAGATCCTTGAGCACAAGCTGGAAATGAAGCTGATCGACGTACAGTATGCCTTTGACGGTTCGAAGCTTCTGTTCTACTTCTCTGCAGAGGGGCGTGTGGATTTTCGCGAATTGGTCAAGGATCTCGCGTCAGTCTTCCGCACTCGCATCGAGCTAAGACAAATCGGCATTCGTGACGAGGCAAAAATGCTCGGCGGTCTCGGTGCTTGCGGCAGAAGCCTTTGTTGCTCCACCTTCCTGCCCGACTTTGCACAGGTATCGATCAAAATGGCAAAGGATCAGAACCTCTCTCTCAACTCCACAAAGATCTCGGGCGTATGCGGAAGACTCATGTGTTGTCTGCGCTATGAGGAAGACGTTTACGTTGAGGAAATCCGCAAGACCCCCGCAAACGATATGCTCGTGCGCACTGAGGACGGCGTTGGCGTTGTGGTCGGCTCCACACCTCTGGCAGGTACGGTACGAGTCGTTCTCAAGGACTCTCAGGATTCCACTCCAAAGCTCTACCATCGGGATAGCGTAACGGTGATCGGCAAGAATCACAAGGGCGCTTCCGATGAAAAAAAGAGCGAGGAAAAGTAATTCCCATACCTGTTCACCGAGAATTTTGATTATTCTAAAAAATTTTTCAATTTTTTTTGAAAAAACAGTTGCAAAACAAAAAAAATATGATACAATATAGGTATCCGCACGATTTCCCTTTGGGAGACGTGTGAAAACTCATAGGAGGTACAAAACAATGGCTTATAAGATTACCGATGATTGCGTAGCTTGCGGCGCGTGTGCCGAGGCTTGCCCCATGGAGGCAATCACCGAGGGCGACGGCAAGTACGAGATCGACGCCGATAAGTGCGTTAGCTGCGGTGCTTGTGCCGAGGCTTGCCCCGTTGGTGCACCCGTAGAGGAGTAATACATCCCCGCACAGTGGCGGAGCAAGCGAATTTCCGCCTGCTCCGCCACTGCGTTTTCAAGAAGAATTCCGTCGGAAAGGAGACCTTTTATGAATTCACCCGATATCCGTCCCGACGAGCGAATAGACGAGATCAACGAATCAATTCGGTTAATTCAGAAAAAGCAAGGGCTTACCTTTGGTACCGACGCATATCTGCTCGCGGCGTTCATACGCCCGTCACCGCGCTCGCGTGCCATCGACCTCGGAAGCGGAACAGGCATCATTCCCCTGCTCCTGCTTGCAAGGGGAAAGATCGCAAACGTCACAGCGGTGGAGGTACAACCCGAATTTGTCGAGCTGATCTCCCGCAACGCCGCGCTGAATGGCTTTGGGGGGCGCATCAGACCGCTGTGCGCCGACGTGCGCACGCTCAAGCCCTTCGACGTCAGCGGTGAGGCAGATCTGGTGCTATCCAACCCGCCCTATATGAAGTGTGACACGGGCAAGCGCAATGTCCATGACGAAAAATACGTCGCACGACACGAGGTTTTGGGTGGCATAACCGATTTTTGCGCCGCGGCAAACCGCCTTTTACGCTACGGTGGAAAGTTTGTGACCGTTTGGCGTCCCGACCGACTGACCGATCTTTTGTCGGCACTTCACGAATACAAGCTTGAGCCCAAGCGCATGACGTTTGTTCATGCCGATGCAGAGACCGAGCCTTGTATGGTTTTGACCGAGGCGGTCAAGGGGGCGTCGCCTTCCCTGCGCGTCACACCGCCGCTGATGCTTTACAAAAAGGACTGCGCGGAGAACGGCAACCGCACGCTGACCGAAACGGCGAAAGGCATTTACGACAATTGCGCGTTCCCGTCCGAATTTCTTTACTGATCAAGCACTGCAAATTTACTATACACAAAGGAGAAACAAACATGAAGAACACCAAACTTTGGATCGGCGTGGGCATTGCCGCCGCCGTTACCGCAGCCATCACCGTAGGCGTTGTCCACGAGCTGAAGGCAATTCGCAGACTCACCATTGATGCCGACGACCTCTTTGACGAGGACGATGTGCTCGAGGTGGAAGCCGACGAAGAAGCGGCAGAGTAATGAAAAAAGTGGGCTGTCTCATCCGCTTGACGAGACAGCCCTATTTCAAGATCAATTATGGAACATATCAAACGAATTTTAAGCTTTGCGCGCCGCGCGATCGACGATTACGGAATGATCGAGGTAGGCGACAAAATTGCCGTAGGGGTATCGGCAGGTAAGGACTCGCTCACGCTCCTCTGTGCCATGGCGGAGCTTCGCCGCTTTTACCCCATACCCTTTGAGCTGATCGCCATCACGATCGACATGGGCTTTGAAGGCGCGGATTTTGCGCCCATTCAAAGGCTTTGCGACGAATTAAACGTCCCCTATCATGTGATCCCCACCGAGATCTCACGTATTATTTTCGACGTTCGCAAGGAGAAAAATCCCTGCTCGCTCTGCGCAAAGATGCGTCGTGGTGCGCTTCATAACGCCGCCAAGGACCTCGGATGTAACGTCGTCGCGCTCGGTCACCACTTCGACGACGCGGTGGAGACCTTTATGCTCAACCTCTTTTTTGAGGGTCGTATCGGTTGCTTCTCGCCCGTCACGTATCTGTCGCGCGTGGGGCTGAAAATGATTCGCCCCATGCTCTATATGCCCGAAAAGGATGTGCGCTATTTCGCGTCAAAGGTATCCCTTCCCGTCATCAAATCTCCCTGCCCCGCCGACGGTAACACCCAACGCGAGGAAATGAAAAATCTCCTTCGTGACCTCGACCGCAAGCACGACGGTCTGCGCTACCGCATCTTCGGCGCGATGCAACGCGGCGAGATCGACGGCTTTCGTGAGATCCCCGGCATGCAGGGCAAGAAAGCCTATCGCGAAGAAGAATAGGGGACGCGGTTTATTTTGGGGGAACTTTTATAAAAGTTCCCCCAAGCCCCCTCAAAATTTTTACCCCGTTTTTAGGACACATAAAAGTGTAAGTACACTGCCCCGAACGATTATTTAGGGCATGATTGGGAATGTTAGCGAACAGACGGAAAGGTACTGTCGCGAGCGTCTAGGGACCACCAACCCTATCCGCTCCAAAAAAGTTGTTTCACGCAAGGAAACTTTACTTCAAACAAAAGAGGATTTTATGAAGAAATTTCTCAAATACTTGATTTACTTTGTTGGGGGCTACTTTCTCTTGTATCTGTGCGCCCCATTTTCAAACGGTTCTCTCACTGATTACACGGAACCCTTTTATTGGTTAGAAATATTGCTTGTAGAATCCGTCATCTTTTTCCCAGTACTGTGGTTGGAGCTCATTCCCCGCAAGCATATCACAATTACCCTCAAAAGATCCAAGCATCAACAAGCTCTGTGGCTCGGCGGGATCATACTGTCCTCGAGCGCAATGCTGAGCCTATTGATCGTCATTGCGAATCTCTCCGACGATTCCCTTATCAAACCTTTTTTGATCGCTTTATGGGTGCTTTTCTTGCCGATCCTTTTTCGCGTTTTCTTTTTCAGAGGTGTCTCGTTTTATCGAAGCAAGAAGATCAAAATATTTAAATTGAAAACCACAGCGTATCAAAACGCCGTGATCAATGACATTACCGTAAGTGAGTTTGAAAAAAATGCGCTAATAAATATTGTGATAAATGGGCAAGACAATTGTTTTACCGTTTCACGCCTCGCTGAGGCTTATGCTTACAAAAGCATGATGCTGCAAGCAATCGATGCCGTAAAGGAAAACAAATTATTTTCTTTTTTTCATCATAAAAATGATTAAATGAAAAAACAAACATTCCAAAAAAGTTACTTCGTGGAGCAGGCAGGGTCTCGGTGGTCCCTGACTGCTCGCGACAGTACCATTCCGGCTGTTTGCAATCGATCCCATTTATGCCCTAAATAAACGACCGTGGCAGAAACATCCCCCGCTTACCAAAATTTTAAATGCGTTTAAAGTTTTTAGGGGGCGTGGGGGACTTTTCTCAAAAAGTCCCCCACAAAAAAGAAAGGAAAAGCAATGGAACTAACAGGATTTTTACCTATCTGTCGAGCCGACATGGAAGCGCGCGGGTGGGACGCTCCCGATTTTGTATACGTGACGGGCGACGCTTACGTCGATCACCCGTCGTTTGGCGTGTCCATCATCTCGCGCGTGCTTGAGGACGCAGGCTACCGCGTGGCGATCCTCTCTCAGCCCGACTATAAGAGCTGTGATGCGTTCCGCGAATACGGCAAACCTCGCCTCGGTTTTCTCGTCACGTCGGGAAATATCGACAGCATGGTAGCGCATTACACCGCCGCCAAAAAGAAGCGCAGCTTCGACTATTACACTGCAGGCGGCAAGATGGGCAATCGTCCCGACCGCGCCGTGATCGTTTACTGCAACCGCATTCGCGAGGCCTACGGCGACGTACCGATTATTCTCGGCGGTCTTGAAGCGTCGCTTCGCCGCTTTGCGCACTACGACTATTGGGACGACAAGGTGCGTCGCTCGGTTCTGGTCGATAGCCGCGCCGACCTTTTGACCTACGGTATGGGTGAAAAGATCCTTTTGCGCGTTGCCGAGCTACTCGACCGTGGCGTGCCGATCCGCAAGATCCGCGACGTGCGCGGAACGGTCTACCTTTGCAAGCCCGACGAGAACGTGCATTTTGAGGTCGCCGCCACCTTTGATTACAACGACCTCAAGGAGAACAAGCGCAAGTATGCCGAGGCATTCGGTATTCAATATAAAAATCAGGATTCGATCAACGGTCGCGCGATCTGCGAGATCTACGACAACAAGATGCTGGTGCAAAATCCGCCCATGCCCCCCTTGGAGCGCGAGGAGCTTGATCACGTCTATTCGCTCCCCTATATGCGTGATTTTCACCCTTCGTACCTTCCGCTCGGCGGCGTGCCCGGGATCGAGGAGGTCAAATTTTCGATCACGCACAATCGCGGTTGCTTTGGCGGATGTAATTTCTGCGCGCTTGCCTTCCATCAGGGGCGCACAGTGCGCTCACGAAGCACGAAAAGTGTGATTGAGGAAGCACGCAAGATCACCTCGCTTCCCGATTTCAAGGGCTATATCCACGACGTTGGCGGTCCGACCGCAAACTTCCGATACCCCGCCTGCGACAAGCAGCTAAAGGACGGTGTATGTGCCACGCGCAAGTGTCTCGCGCCCACGCCCTGCAAAAATCTGAAGGTCGATCACACCGAATATCTGGAAATGCTCCGCGAGATCGAGGCACTTCCCAAGGTCAAAAAGGTGTTCATCCGAAGCGGCATTCGCTTTGATTATCTGATGGAAGACCCCCACGACACCTTCTTCTACAAGCTTGTAAAGGATCACGTAAGCGGTCAACTCAAGGTCGCGCCCGAGCATTGCTCAAGCGCGGTGCTTGCCTGCATGGGCAAGCCGTCGTTTGAGGTCTACGAGCGCTTCCGCGAGAAATTTTTCGACATTACGCACAAGGTGGGCAAGGAACAATATCTCGTCCCCTATCTCATGTCCAGCCACCCGGGATCGACGCTGAACGATGCCATCGAGCTTGCTCTCTGCCTCAAGCGCAACGGCTACGCGCCCGAGCAGGTGCAGGACTACTACCCCACCCCGGGAACGGCTTCCACGGTCATGTACTACACGGGTATCAATCCCTTGACCATGAAGTCCGTCTACGTTGCCACCGACTATCATGAAAAGCAGTTGCAACGCGCACTGTTGCAATTCAACCGTCCGCAAAACGCCGACCTCGTTCGCGAGGCGTTGACGCGCGCGGGCAGGACCGACCTGATTGGTCTTGGCAAGGATT
>JAZRIE010000090.1:0-3874 GCA_045645105.1 Eubacteriales bacterium
CTTTGCAAAAAAATTTCTCAAGCCCGTAGGGGCGATCATCGATCGCCCATGATTTAACGAAAACCGCTCCGCATGGTTCAATGATTGTCTTTTGCGCATTTGCTTACATATTTATTAAAAAATCAAGAAAAATTTCGACAACCCATTGACAAACTCTTCAAATTATGGTATACTGTCAAAAAACGATAGAGGCGCACCTTGAAAAGAGTATCCGTCGTGTGAGAGCCTAGGAATCGGGCGTTGCGGCGGGGAAGGGTTCGGGTGCCGAAGAACGGTCGTGATTCAAACCGATTCTGGCGGTACGGAGAATATCCGTCCTGCTGTCGCAGAGATGCGGAGTGCTATCTTATCCCGTAACGGAGACCAGCCGTGCGGCGAAAAAGGGATAGCCGTATGACGGCTTTTTCTTTTTGAGGCGCGGCGAGACGTGGGCAGAGCAGTGCATTTCGCGGCGCGGTTCTGCTTTTTTTGCGGACTGCAAATTGCAAACGGGTATCGAAAGGAAGGAACAAACAACATGAAAAAAACGATTTTTACGGGTGCGGCGACCGCCATCGTCACTCCTCTTTGCAAGGACGGAATTGACTTTGACCGCTTCGGCAAGCTGATCGAATGGCAGATCTCCGAGGGCATCGATGCGATCGTGGTCTGCGGAACGACGGGCG
The DNA here is from genome assembly GCA_045645105.1 of Eubacteriales bacterium. Lineage (GTDB taxonomy): Bacteria > Bacillota > Clostridia > Oscillospirales > CAG-272 > UMGS1865. The sequence continues at coordinate 666 of JAZRIE010000090.1, forward strand.
AGGCATCAACGCTGACCGACGAGGAGCATCGCGACGCCATCAAATTTGCCGTGGACACCGTTGCGGGCAGAATTCCCGTCATTGCGGGCACCGGCTCGAACGATACCGCCTATGCCATCGACCTGACGCGTTTTGCCTGCGAAGCAGGTGCCGATGCCATTCTTTTGGTTACCCCCTACTACAACAAGGCAACGCAAAAGGGTCTGATCGCGTCCTTTACCGCGGTGGCGGATATTTCCACCAAGCCGATCATTCTCTACAACGTCCCCTCGCGCACGGGGTGTAACATTCTGCCCGCCACGGCGGCGGTGCTTGCAGAGCATCCCAATATCGTGGCGATCAAGGAGGCAAGCGGCAACATTTCGCAGGTCGCTGAGCTTGCCGCACTCACAAGAGGAAAGCTTGACATTTATTCGGGCAACGACGACCAGATCGTTCCGATTCTCGCCTTGGGCGGCAAGGGCGTGATCTCGGTGCTGTCCAATCCCATGCCGCGTGCTACGTCCGAGATGTGCCACAGGTTCTTCAAGGGCGACGTGGCGGGAAGCCTGAAGATGCAGCTCGATCTTCTGCCGCTTGTCAACGCGCTCTTCTGCGAGGTCAACCCCATTCCCGTCAAGGCGGCAATGGCTGCAATGGGCTTTTGCGAGAATAGCGTCCGTCTGCCCCTGACCGTTATGGAGGAGGCGCACGAGGCAACGCTCCGCGCGCTCATGAAGGAGCAGGGGCTTCTGGAGGACTGATGATGAAAATTCTGATTTGCGGTGTTGGCGGCAGAATGGGTCGCGAGGTCGCTAAAATGGCACTCGACGGCGCACGCGGAGCGGTACCCGTTGCGGGCTTTGACATCGTTCCCATGGACACACGCGAGTTTCGCACCTACGCCGATTGGAACGCCGTCGAGGAGACGCCCGACTGTATCATTGATTTTTCGCACCATGCGGGAACCGCGGCGATGCTGGATTTTGCGGTCGCAAGGGGGATCCCTGCGGTGGTTGCCACCACGGGACACACCGATGACGAAATGAATATCATCAAGGAAGCGGCAGAGAAGATCCCCGTCTTCCATTCAGCCAATATGTCGCTCGGCATTGCGCTTTTGGTGGAGCTTGCCAAGACGACCGCAAAGACCTTCCCCGACGCCGATATCGAGATCATCGAAAAGCACCACAACCGCAAGCTCGATGCGCCGAGCGGAACGGCACTGCTTTTGGCAAATGCCATCAGGGAAGTGCGGGAAAAGGCAAGATTTGTGTTTGGCAGAAGCGGACAAGCAAAGCGCGAGTCCGACGAGATTGGCGTACACGCCATTCGCATGGGCAACATCATCGGCGAGCACGAGGTGATCGTGGGAACCGACACGCAGACCGTCACGCTCAAGCACGAGGCACACAGCAGAGCACTCTTTGCCGAGGGCGCGATCGCGGCGGCAGAGTTTGTGATCGGCAAGCCCGCGGGCATGTACGACATGAAAAGCATGATCGAAGCGTGACCTTGCGTCACGCGGTGATATTTGCGCTACGCGCAAGTGGTATTACTTCGTAGTGGTATTTGCGCTACGCGCAAGTGGTATTTTCGCTTTGCGAAAGTGAAGATGTAACACAACCTTTGTGGAGCTGTCAGGGTCTTGGTGGCACCTGACAGTTCGCGGGAGCAAATGTTCGAAATAACGCACAAAATCAAAAAAACAAGCAATAACCATTTTGTAAAAGTTTTTTGAAGGGGTTTGGGGAAACTTTTTTTCAAAAAAGTTTCCCCAAAAAAGAAAACAAACTATGATCTGCAACAATTTATCCATCAACGAAAAGGGGCATTTGTGCATCGGTGGGCTTGATACGGTCGAGCTTGCCGAGAAGTACGGAACGCCGCTCTACGTCTTTGACGAGGACCGCATCCGCGAGCGTTGCCGCACTTATCGTGAGGCTCTTCGCGAGGCGTTCGGTGAGTCTGCCAACGCACTCTACGCGAGCAAGGCGGCGTCCTTCCGCGCCATCTACCGCATCATGAAGGATGAGGGCATGGGCGTGGACGTGGTCTCGTCGGGCGAGATCTACACCGCCGTGAGTGCCGCGTTTCCCATGGAGCGTGCCTATTTTCACAGCAATAACAAGACCGACGACGACATCGCATACGCCATGGAAAACGGCGTGGGCTATTTCGTGGTGGACAACCGCGAGGAGCTGGACGCCATCGAGCGTCTTGCCGCCGCACGCGGGATCACGCAAAAGGTTCTGCTTCGTCTCACACCGGGTATCGATCCGCATACCTACGAGGCGATCGCCACGGGTAAGGTCGATTCCAAGTTCGGTTCTGCCATTGAGACGGGACAAGCCGACGAAATGACCGCCTATGCACTGAGTTTGTCGCACGTTGATCTCGTCGGATTTCATTGCCACGTGGGTTCGCAGGTCTTTGACTCCGACGTTTTCCTGCGCGCCGCTGCCATTATGCTCGAGTTTGTGGCGCGCATGAAGGAGAAGCACGGCTATATCACGCGTGAGCTTGATCTTGGCGGTGGCTACGGTGTCCGTTATCTGGAAAGTGACCCCGAGCTCGATATTGCCGAAAATATCCGCGAGGTCGGAAAAGCCGTCCGCGCGCAATGCAAGGCTTTGGGACTTGATCTGCCCGCCATTCGCATGGAGCCGGGGCGGAGCATCGTTGCCGACGCGGGACTGACGCTTTACAGCGTGGGAACGGTCAAGCGCATCACGGGCTACAAAAATTACGTTTCGGTGGACGGCGGTATGACCGATAATCCGCGCTATGCGCTCTATCGCTCGCCCTATACCGTCCTGCTTGCAAACCGTGCCAACGATGCGGGCGAGACCTTCCGTTGCTCGCTTGTGGGGCGTTGCTGTGAAAGCGGCGACATTCTGCAAGAGAACATCGAGCTTCCTGCCGACACCCATCGCGATGATCTTGTGGCAGTCCTGACCACGGGCGCGTATAACTATTCCATGTCGTCGAACTATAACCGTATTCCGCGACCGCCCGTCGTCATGCTCAAAGGAGGCACCGACACCCTTGCCGTCCGCCGCGAGACCTTTGCAGACATCTGTAAGAACGATATTTAACCGATATTGATCGACAGAAGAAAAAGGGTTTTTATTATAGGAAAGGTGACGTTATGAAAGACAACTACGAAGAACCCAAAATCAACATCTACGTTTTATCAACCGAGGACGTTATTGCTACCAGCGGTGGCG
>JAZRIE010000091.1:0-3830 GCA_045645105.1 Eubacteriales bacterium
TATCCTGATCACCAATCACAGAAGCGTCAAGGCTTTGCGCAGATGCATTGCCTCGATCATGGCAAATACCGCGTATCCCTTCCTTGAGATTGTGATCGCCGATAACGGTGCACGAGACGACGCGATGCAGTCGTATTGCGATAGCCTTGCGCGATATCCGATCTTCCGCTTCTGCTCCGCCGACGACGCGACAACGCCCGCAAGGCTTGCCAATTTTGCCGCAAGGCACGCAACGGGTGAGTACTGTCTGTTTCTTGACGGCAACACTGCCGTGATCAACGATGGTTGGCTTGAGGAGATGCTGTCCTACGCCCTGCGAGAGGACGTTGCCGCCGTAGGCGCGAAGCTGTATTATTCCGACGATACCATCTCCCACGCGGGGATTGTGATCGGCGTTGGCAGAGACCGCTTGTTCGACTATGCCTTCCACCACGTTCCGCGAAGTGCGATCGGCTATATGGGGCGGCTCTTTTACTCGCAAAACGTCAGCGCCGTGACCTCAATGTGTATGATGGTCAAGCGTTCCGTCTATTTGCAGGCGGGTGGCTTTGACGCGTCCTATGCCGAGAAGTGTTTTGATGTGGATTTTTGTCTGCGTCTGCGATGCGCGGGGCATCTGTTGGTTTGGACACCCTATGCAGAGCTGTATGATTATAACGCCAAACGCCGCAGGACCGAGGACGTGACCGCAAAGAGCGTTGAGCGTGATCCCGATGCCGTTTTGTTTTCCACGCGCTGGAAGGAGACCTTGGCGGCGGGAGACCCTTATTACAATCGCAATTTTTCAAGCGAGAAAGCCGATTTTCGGTCGCGCTGATCAAATCTGACGGAGCTTGTGATGAAACATTCTTTCAAAAAGATCGTTTATATTTTTGTGACGGTTGCCCTGATCTTTACGGCACTCTCGGTGGTGCGCTACGGAGAGGGGGACGGTCCCCAAGAAGTAGAATTTTTTGGTGCAGACGCGCTTTCGTCGGTTGAGACGTTTGGGTGCGAGCTGACCCTGACCGAGGGGGGCGTTCGCGTCACACCAAGCGCCGAGGGGGCGTACTTCATTTTGCCGCTGAACGGGCAGGGGTATAATCTCGTTTGCATAAAGCTCTCCGAGCCGTTTGCCGAGGGGATCAAGACCTACGTACACGATTATCCCAATGAGACCGTGACGGGAAAATCCTACCGTGCCGACGGCGGAAAGACCTTGTATTTCAATCTTCCCACGCAAGAGGGCGACGCGGGGATGCGCGTGGACGTGCTGCTTCCCATGACCATTGAGTCAATATCCACGCTTTGCATTTCGGGAACACCCGTGCCGCTCGTCTGGAATCCGACGGCGACCGTTGTTCTTGCCGTACTGCTCCTGCTTTTGTGGTTGCTCGAGCGCAAGCTTGGCTACTATTCATGGGTCAGAGATACGGTGCGCGGCGAGGTCGACCGCGTGGGGGATTTTTGGCGAGCGCGTCGCCGCGCGACCGCTGTGCTTTACGCATCGGCAGAGATCTTAACGCTTCTGCTTGCCTTGATGGTCGGGTTGTTTATTTTGCTTGGGGTCTATTCAAAGGCAACCGTCTACACCACGTTTGGTGCAACGTTGGCGGTGCTTGCTTTGCAATTGATCCGTCAATGCTTCCTGTGCGATCGCGTCGAGCCGGCAAAGATCTTTTTGACCGTGGCGATCCTTGCGGGAATCGTTCTGATCTATTCCATGCCACCCGTGATCTACGTTTCATGGGACGACCAGATCCACTATTGGCAGGCTTACGAGGTGCCAAATCTTCTTGACCCGAATATGACGCTTGCCGAAAGCCGCTTGTACACGCATCATCTGCTCGAGATCGACCGCTTCGCAAAGGATCCCGACACCTTCGTGTATGCGCTGGTGCAGGGGGATAATATCGTCGTCGAGCACGAGCCGTATATGCCAAATCCGTATACCGCCTTCGGGTATATTCCCATGAGCCTTGCCATCGGTCTTTTGTCGCTCGTCAACGCCGATATGGTCACGCTGATGGTGCTTTGTCGCTTTGCCAATCTCTTGGCGTATGCGTTCATCGTTTATTTCGGAATTCGCAAGCTGAGGAGCGGTGCGTATATCTTTTCTGCCGTATGCCTGCTTCCCACCGCTGTTTTTCTCGCGTCTACCTGCAATTACGATTTCTGGCTGACCGCGTGGGTGGCTTACGGCTTTGCCACATTGATCTCGGTCCTGCAAACGCCTGACCGCAAATTTACAAGGGCAGAGCTTATAAGGATCCTGCTTGCCTTCTTTTTGGCGTGCGGACCGAAGGCGATCTACTTCTTTTTAATGACACCGCTTCTGTTTTTGCCGAGGGAGCGATTTGATACCCCACAAGATGCCAAAAGGTTTCGGAAATGGACGCTGATCACCATGGGATTCATCTTCCTCTTGCTTCTGATCCCTATGTTCGTGCTCCCGGGGGGCTACACCGACACGCGCGGCGGCGAGGACGTGAGCAGCGGTGGACAGATCGCGTTTATCCTGTCCAATCCGATCCGCTATGCGGGGATACTTTTCAAGTTCCTTGGCGGATATTGCTCGTTGGTCTCGCTCAATACCAATAGCTGTTATATGGGCTATCTTGGCGGACCGCATCAATTCTTCGGTACGCTTGCGGGCTTTTTGCTTCTGTACTGCGCCTTTACCGATCGCCGCGAGGACGACGGCTACGAGGGCATGACGCGCACGCGGTGGACGACGCTCTTTGCTTGCTTCTGTCAGGTGGTGCTTGTGGCAACGTCTCTGTACGTTGGATTTACGCCCGTGGGGCTTGATACCATCAACGGATGCCAATACCGCTATCTGTTCCCGATCTTCGTGCCGTTCTTCTTTTTCCTCGTGCCAAAGGGGATCAAGTGTAAGATCAACCCGCGTGCTCAGGGCTTGTTCGTATACGGCGCGTTGGCACTGAATATTCTTATCACCTTTTCCACCATCTATCTCTCCACCTTCTATCACTATTGATCGCTTATGAATGAACAGAATTTGAAAAAAAGTATGATCTGGAACGCCGCGGGGAACCTGATCTATCTGATGAGCCAATGGATCGTGACCGTGCTTGTGACCAATCTCGGGGAGTTTCGTGACGCGGGACTTCTGTCGGTGGCAATGTCGGTCAGCGCAACCTTTCAAACGGTCGCCATGTTCGGGATCCGCAACTATCAGGTCTCGGACGTGGAGAACAAATACAGCGACACCTGCTACGCACACTTTCGCGTGATCACCTGCGCTGTCGCTCTTGTTGTCTGCATTGCTTTTTCCTTGATCGGCGGCTACGGTGGGGAGCAATTGCTTGCCATTGCGCTCTTTATGCTGTTTCGTCTGGCAGAGAATTTTTCGGACGTTTTGCACGGTATTGCGCAAAAGCGCGGTCGGCTGGACATTGCGGGAAAGGCGTTTGCCATCAAGGGTGTTGGACTTGTAGCCGTTTTTCTTTCCGCGTATGCGTGGAGCGGTCAGCTCTGCGCGGGACTGTTTGCCATGGCGGCGTTCTCGATCGGAAGCACGTTTCTGTACGACCTGCTTGCGGTCAAGAGGCTTTCGGATTTCGGTCTTGTGAGCCGTGAGCGCGATTGGCTTGCCTTGGCAAGGGAGACCGCGCCGCTATGCTTGTACCTTTTCTTTAGCGCGGCGATCAGTACTTTGCCAAAGCTGATCCTTGAGCGTGCGTGCGGTGAGGACGTTCTCGGCGCGTATTCCTCGATCTTTGCCCCCGCCCTTCTGATCGCGGCGGCGGCAGGATACCTTTACACACCGTTTATTCCGTCGTTTGCCAACGCCTACCGAGAAAAAAGATGCCGAGAATTTTTGTCAC
>JAZRIE010000092.1:0-3573 GCA_045645105.1 Eubacteriales bacterium
GCGGGGCATCGCACGGCGACGGTATCAAGCCCCCCCGTGACGGTGGACGGAACGTTCTCGCGCTTGGGCAGGATCACGGTCAAGGGACCCGGCATAAACGCCCTTGCGAGACGGAAATAGGTATCGTTTGGGATGGCGTAGCGCTCGGCATCCTCGGGATTTGCGATATGAATGATGAGGGGGTTGTCCGACGGGCGTCCCTTTGCGGCGTAGATCCTTTGTGCCGCGTCGGCATCAAGGGCGTTTCCGCCAAGCCCGTAGACCGTCTCGGTGGGGAAGACCACAAGCCCGCCGCTCTGTAAGATCTCGGCGGCGCGGAGGAGATCCTTTTCTTGTTTGATGATATCTTCAATTTTGATCAGCTCGGTGTGCAAAAGGATCTTTCCCCCTCTCGTAATTTTTTTGTAGGGGCGACCATCGGTCGCCCGCTCCATGGAACAACATCTTTTTTGTAGGGGCGACCATCGGTCGTCCGCTTTACGGAATTATATCTTCTTTGTAGGGGCGACCATTGGTCGTCCGCAAATCTCCGTTAGTCGTTAAATAGCGTGATTCCTTAGCCGCTTTTCTCTTTGACACTAAAGGCACAAAGAGAAAAGCTCGCAAAAGAGAAATGCCGTAAGGAGAGTTTCGCGCTCTGCGGAGCGCGATGAGGGCTACGCGCCCTCAACTGCGCCGCCTTTTGAAAAAGGCGGGCGAAAACTTTTATTGCGCATCACGCCTTTGGGCGTGATGTTATGATTGCTTTAATTTTTCTGCCGTTTCGGCGGTGGCGAGCGCGTCGATCATAGAGCCTATGTCACCGTTCAGAAAACTGTCAAGAGAATACAGCGTCAGCCCGATGCGGTGATCCGACACGCGGTTTTCGCGGTAATTGTAGGTGCGGATGCGCTCACTGCGGCCGCCCGTGCCCACCTGCTGACGGCGGTCGGACGCGATCGCGTCGCTCTGCTCACGGCTGGCTCTGTCGTAAAGGATCGCGCGCAGCATCTTGAGTGCCTTGTCCTTGTTTTTGAATTGGCTTCGTTCCTCTTGGCATTCCACTACAATGCCCGTGGGCTTGTGCGTCAGTCTCACGGCGGACTCGGTCTTGTTGATGTGCTGACCACCCGCGCCACTCGATTTGCAGGACTCGTAGACGAGATCGGCGGGGTTGATGTCGATCGAGACCTCCTCAACCTCGGGAAGCACCGCCACGGTTGCCGTAGAGGTCTGGATACGCCCCTGCGATTCGGTCTCGGGGACGCGTTGGACGCGATGTACGCCGCTTTCAAACTTGAAGCGCGAATATGCGCCGTCGCCCTCGATCATAAACGCGATCTCGCGAAAGCCTCCAAGCTCGGTGGGGTTTTGGTTCATGACCGACGTGCGGTAGCCCACCGTGTCGGCGTACATGGTGTACATACGGTACAGCACCGCCGCAAACAGCGCGGCTTCCTCACCGCCCGCGCCCGCGCGGATCTCCACGATCACGTTTTTCTCGTCGTTGGGGTCGCGCGGGAGCAGGAGAATGGTAAGCTCCTCTAAAAGAGCGTCGGCACGCTCACGCGAGAGCTTCAGCTCCTCGCTCGCAAGCTGGCGCATATCTGCGTCGGTCTCGGACTCCAAAAGCTCGAGCGACTCGTCCACGTAGGACAGCGCTGCTTGGTACTCGCGGTATTTCTCGATCACGGGCGTGAGCGCGCGGTATTCCTTCATGACCTCTACAAAGCGAGTAGGGTCGGATGCGACCGCAGGGTCGGCAAGCGATGCCTCAAGATGACTGTATTTTTCCTCGGCTTCCTTGAGCTTTTCGATCATCAGAAGTGGTAGAAGGCGCGGAATGCGCGATACGCCTCGTAAAGATCGACCTTGGAGATCAGCTCGTAGGGTGCGTGCATCGAAAGCACACCAACGCCGATGTCGATGGTGTCAATGTTGTGGTTTGCCATGAATTTGGCAACCGTTCCGCCGCCGCCTACGTCAACCTTACCAAGCTCGCAGGTCTGCCATACCACGCCTGCCTCATTCAGACAACGGCGCACCCATGCGACAAGCTCTGCCGACGCGTCGGACGTGCCGCCCTTACCGCGAGAGCCTGTGAACTTGCAAACGCTGACACCGCAGCCGATCAGAGAGGAATTACGATGCTCGTAAACGTCGGGGAAGTTGGGATCATAGGTCGCCGTTACGTCACTCGAGAAGCACTTGGAGTTGGCGCGGACGGCAGCCTCGTTGCCGCCGAGTGCCTTTGCGATCTCGGTGATGATGTCGGTGATCAGACTGCTCTGCATACCCGTAACGCCGTCGCTGCCCGTTTCCTCCTTGTCCACGAGAATACACATGGTGGTGTGGACCGACTCGTCGGCGTCGATCATTGCGGTGATCGAGGGATAAGCGCATACGCGGTCGTCGTGACCGTAGCCGCAGATCATGGAGCGGTCAAAGCCGACGTCACGCGCCTTTGCGGCGGGAACGATCGAAAGCTCTGCCGAGAGGAAATCCTCCTCGATCATGCCGTAGGTGTCGTTCAGATATTTTAGCACGAACGCCTTGACGGGGTTCTTTTCCTCGCCGTCAAGCGGACGCGAGCCGATCAGAATGTTGAGCTTTTCGGCTTGGAAGGCGTTTGCCACGGTCTTGCCGTTCTCTGCTGCCGCCAGGTGGGGAAGCAGGTCGGTGATATACATGACGGGATCGGTATCGTTCTCGCCGATGGCAACCTTCAGCGTTTCGCCGTTTTGCAGAATGACCACGCCGTGAAGTGCGAGGGGCATTGCAAGCCACTGATACTTGCGGATACCGCCGTAGTAATGCGTTTTGAAGAAGCACATACCGTTGTCCTCGTATACGGGAACCTGCTTGAGGTCGATGCGGGGCGAGTCGATATGTGCGGCGGTGATGCGGATACCGTTGTTGATATCCTCGGTTCCGATCTTGAACAGATAGATGTTCTTTTCGCGGTTGTTGTAGTAGAATTTGTCGCCTGCCTTCATGGGCATGCCGAAGGAATAGGGCTTGTAGCCTGCCGCCTCCGCCATTTTCACGCCCTCGGTAACAGCCTCGCGCTCGGTTTTTGCCGCATCGAGAAACGCGACGTAGCCCTTGGCGTACTCATAAGCCTCGCTGACGACTGCGTCGCCTGCCTTTTCATAAACGGTCTTTTTTTCGTAGACCAATTCGTTTTTCTTTTCTTCCATGATTTTTGCTCCTTTGGTTTACTTTGGTTTATAGATGATTTATTTTTTAATAATATAGCTCCTCGTAGTATCGGACCGCCCTTTGCATCGACGAAACGAATTCCTCGGTGTCGGCGTCGGGAACGGTGGTCAGGACTCCTTGCTCACTGACGAGCGACGCGTCGCGAAGCCAAGCATCCACAGTCTCCACTCCCGAGAAGTAAGCGGCATAGGCGTGATCCCACACGCCGTAGCGGTCGTAGAGATACGAGAGATAGGCGCACCCCGCGCGCAGATTGGTGTTGGGATCGTAGAGCAAGCCGTCGTCGGGCTTTTCGATGCCGTGAAGCGTGGTGCAGATGAACTCAAATTGCGAGGGCGTCAGACGGCAGAGTCCGATCGCACCGTCCTCGGT
>JAZRIE010000093.1:0-1509 GCA_045645105.1 Eubacteriales bacterium
CGCCGAAGTGCCGCCTTTTCGTCGATGCCGTCGCGCCGCATGATGCGGTCAAGACGGATCAATTTATCGGCAATGACCGAAACCACCACGTTGCAGTCGCGCTCAGCACCCGCCTCAAAGAGCTGGGGAGCGTCGATCACAGCGGCACGCGTATGCTCACGGCGAAGCTGCTCCAAACGGCGGCGGATCTCACGCATAACATGATGATGCGCGATCGTGTTCAGTGCGTCCAGCGCGATGGGACCGGAAAAGACGATCGCGCCGAGCGCGGGACGGTTGAGCGTTCCGTTCTCATTGAGGATCCCTACGCCAAAGCGGTCGGTCAGCTCGTCAAGACACAGGGAAGGGGGAACCAGAAGCTGATGATAGACCTCGTCGGCGTCGATCACGGGAAGACCGTAAGCCGAGAGGATCTCGGCGACCTTGCCCTTGCCCGCGCCCGACGGGCCCGTTAATCCAATAACAAGCATGTTATACCTCCATCATTACGCATCCTGCCGCGTCCGAACGGTAAGCGGCGTCCATAATGCGTTGTACACGCGCGCCGTCCTCAAAGGAAGGCGCAAAGGGAATATTGCCCGCCGCCGCGAGGAGAAACGCGTGCATGCTTGCAAGATGTCCGTAAAGCCAGCCCGCAGGAGCCTTCGGCGAGGGAAAGATCAGGTCGGGATAACGCCCCACGCAATCGATCGCCGTAAAGCCTCGGTCACCTCCGAGCGGCGCATCGGCGGCAGTGCCGTCGTAAAAGAAAAGATGATTGGGATCCATGAGCGAGAAGCGCAAAGCACCTCTCTCACCGTAGATCTCAAAGGAAAGATCGTCGTTTGTCCCCACCTGCAATTTTCCCACCGAGATCGTCCCCTTAGCCCCGTCCTTTGTGATCGCCATCATATAAAATGCTTCGTCGGCGTTGGTGGACCACTCCTTACCATCGCGCCCGATGCGGGTGGGGTAGGCGATCTGCGACATACCGCTCACGCGCGTGATCTCACCGCAAAGATGGCAGAGCAGGTCAATGACGTGCGAGCCGAGGTCAAACAGAGCCCCGCCGCCGCAGACGTCGCGGTCCTGCTTCCAGCCCGCGGGACGGTATGGGTCTGTCGCGCTGTTGTGCAGATATTCGGCGTGGAAGCTGAGGATCTTACCGAGCCTGCCCTCATCGATGATCTGCTTGGCGCGCAGGACGGGAGACAACCAACGGTTATTAAAGACCATGCCAAGCACCTGACCCTCGCGCCGCGGGATCGCCAAAATCGCTTCTGCCTCGGCAGGGGAGATGCAAAGCGGCTTTTCGCAAAGGACGTGCTTGCCCGATGCGATCGCCTTTTTCAGTGTTTCAAAGTGAAAGACGTTGGGGGTGCAAACGTCGATCACGTCCACGTCGGGGTGGTTGATCAGATCGTCCTCACAAGCGGTCGCCACGGGAATATGGAATTCGCGCGCCACGCGGTCGGATTTTTCCTGCGAGGTGGTGCAAACGCCAAGGGTGGTTGCCTCAAAGGGCAGGTC